>CAADGU010000179.1 GCA_900696625.1 uncultured Chloroflexota bacterium
AGTGAGCAGTAAGCAGTATGCCCAAACTGCTCACTGCTTACTGCCCACTGCTCACTCTTCATATAAATTACGTCTAATACGCTCAACGGCCGGTTGTTCACCGGGGACAAAGGGGGCGCCGGTTAGCTTTTCATAGGCGGCAATGTAGCGGGCGGCGATTTGGGCGATGAAGTCCGGCGGCATGGTGGGCGGTGTGCCGTCGCCACGATAACCCTGGGCAGCATACCATTTGCGCATGAACTCTTTGTCGAAGTTTTCCGGCTCGTCATCAGGTCTATAGGTATCGGCTACCCAATACCGGCTGGAATCCGGGGTGTGGATTTCGTCAATGAGGGTCAGTTTGCCATCCACCAGCCCCATTTCGTATTTGGTGTCTACCAGGATGAGGCCGGCCTGGGCGGCGATTTGCTGGCCGAATTGGAAGAGGGCAACGGCCGTCGTCTCAATCTCCTCCCACAATTCACGCGGTAACATCCCCTGCTCCAAAATCTCGGCGCGCGTCAGGGGGACATCATGGCCGCCTTTGGCCGCTTTGGTGGTTGGGGTGATGAGTGGTTCGGGCAAGGGATCGTTCTTTTGCAGGCCATCAGGTAAGCCGAAGCCATACGGCCGTCGCTCTCCCTGTTCATACAAATACCACAACGACGTCTTGGTAACGCCGGTAATGTACCCCCGCACCACAATCTCCACCGGCAGCGGTTCCGCTTCGTGGGCAATAGTCACGTTGGGGTCGGGCACGCTGATAACGTGGTTGCGGGCAATGTGCCCCGTCTGCGCAAACCACCAGGCGCTCAACTGGTTGAGTACCTGCCCCTTGTAGGGAATCAATCCCAAAACCATATCGAAGGCCGAAATACGGTCGGTGGTGATGAGGATGCGACGGCCGTGCCCCACATACACATCCCGTACTTTGCCCTCATACTTCGCCCCCAACTCTGGGAAATCTGTGCCCGTCAGGCAATGGGGGACGGCATGTAAGAGTTCTTCGTGAGTTAACATAATACCTGTTGTAATTGGGTAATTGGGTAATTGAGTAATTGGGCACCTAATTGCCCCATTACTTAATTACTCAATTACGCCCTCTTAATCCCATTTTCAAACAACCGCAGCCCCAACATGCCCCGCTCACCGCGATGGGCGCGGGGGTGCTGCCAGGGGAAAATATGGTTTTCCGGGTGCGGCATCAGCCCCAGCACGTTGCCCGCCGGGTTGCACAACGCGGCGATGTCCAGGATGGAGCCGTTGGGGTTGGCAGGATAGGAGATTGGCGGTGGGGACACCGGGAGATTGGCGGTGGTCGGTTGGCTGCCAACCGCGACACCGCGAGACTGGGAGATTGACTGTTCACTGCTCACTGCTGACTGCTCACTGCTCACAGAATAATAGAGTGGAACCAAATTCTGCGCCTGCAACATCTCCTCTACCAACTCATCCTGCGCCGCCAGGCGGCCTTCGCCGTGGGCCACCGGGCAGTAGATGGGTTCCTCCAGCCCTTGCGTAAAGAGGCTGGGGCTGGCGGGGTTCGGCTCTAAATAGACCCACCGGCATTCAAACTGCCCGGAGCGGTTAAAAGTCAGAGTGACTTCTCTCCCTTTTTCTTTGCCCCTTGCGCCACTTTGCGCTCTTTGCGCCCACACTCCCGGCAGCAAACCGGCTTTGACCAATGTCTGGAAGCCGTTGCAGATGCCCAGAACAGGACGGCCGTCCGCCACAAACCGCGCCAATGCCTCCCCCAACTCATACCGCAAATCCAGCCCCCACAACACACCCGCCCCCAAATCATCGCCATACGAAAAACCACCCGGAATCACCAGCATATGGTAATCGGCCAGCCGCCGCTCCCCGGCCAAAAGCTGGTTCATATGCACGATTTCCGGCACGCCGCCCGCCAGTTGGCAGGCCAGCGCCGCGTCATGGTCGCGGTTACTGCCGTTGGCGTGCAAAATGAGAACTTTTGGAGATTGGAGATTGGAGATTGGGAGATTAGGAGATTGAGAGATTGACTGCTTACTGCTTACTGCCAACCGCTCACTGCTTACTTCTCCCCGCCACGCTTCCTCCATTTGGGCAATGGTCAACGAGAAGAGCGGTTCACCGGTACGGCCGTTCACCACCAATGCCTCACCCCCCACCACACCAATGCACTCGGCCGGTTCGTCGCCCATGATGGCCCGGAAAGCGGCCTCGTCCTCCGGCCGAATTTCCACCAGGAAACGGCTCAGCGATTCCGAAAAAAGAACGACCTCGTCACTGGCATAGTTCGCATGATAATCGCGGGGAATCCGCATCAATTGGGCTTCAAGGCCCAGGCCACCGGCAACGCACATCTCCGCCAGGGCCACGGCAATGCCGCCTTCGGCGCAGTCATGGCACGCCTGCACCAGCCCGGCCTGCATGACCTGGTGTAAACGACGCATCCGTTCCAGGCTGCCTTTAACCGGCGCAGGCGGTGTATTGTTCCCTTCGCTGGCGGGGCCGCCCACCAGATTGAAATGGCTGCCACCCATCTCGGCACGGGTATCGCCCACCACAAACAGGAAATTACCCGCCTGCTTCAAATCCATCGTCACCGTTTTGTTGACGTCGGGCACAATGCCCAGAGCGGAGATGAGCAGGGTACCGGGGATGGCGTGTTTTTCACCGTCCGCGCCGGTGTACTCGTTGTTCAGGCTGTCCTTGCCGGAGACAAAGGGCGCGCCAAAAGCGACCGCCGCATCATAACAGCCCTGCGCACAGCGCACCAACGCCCCCAGGCGGTCGGGCAAATTGGGATTGCCCCAACAGAAGTTGTCTAAAATGGCGACCTGATCGGGGTCTGCGCCAACGGCCGTCACATTCCGCATCGCCTCATCCACCGCCGCCCAGGCCATGTGGTAGGGGTCGGGGTAGTGGGGGTTGATGCCATTGCTCAAGGCGACGCCTTTTTGAATTATGAATTGTGAATTATGAATTATGAATTGGGAGTTTTGGGGGACGAGGACGGTGGCGTCTGAGGGGCCATGATTATGGGCGCCGGTCAGCGGCTTCACGGCCGTGCCTCCCTGCACCTCATGGTCATACCGGCGAATCACCTCCTCCTTGCTGCGGATGGTCGGATGCGCCAGCAAACCTAAGAGCGTAGCGTGTAGACTGTTTCCTGTTAACTGCTCACTGCTAACTGCTAACTGCTCACTTTCCACCGACTTCCACTCCGCCCGCAAATGCCGTGTGGGAATACCATCGTGCAGGAAATCGGCCGTCAGATCGGCCACAATTTTGTCACCGTAATGGATGGTGAGACGGCCGTCGCCGGTAAACGTGCCTAAGACAATCGCTTCTACATCCTGCCCGGCACAAATGGCTTGCAGGCGGGGCAGATGGGCGGGTGGTACGGCCAGGACCATGCGCTCCTGCGCTTCGCTGAGCCACATCTCCCAGGGGCGCAGGCCGGGATATTTCAGGGTGATGGCTTGCAACTGGATGGCTGCGCCCGTCTCCTTCCCCATCTCGCCCACGGCCGAGGAGAAGCCGCCCGCGCCGCAGTCGGTGATGGCCGAATACAGCTTTTCGTCACGGGCGCGCAGGATCACTTCCTGCACCTGTTTTTCCATGATGGGGTTGCCAATTTGCACGGCCGTGCCCGCAATCTCACTGGTCGCCGTATCCATCTCCATGCTGGAAAAGGTCGCGCCACGCAGCCCATCCCGCCCCGTGCGCCC
>CAADGU010000180.1 GCA_900696625.1 uncultured Chloroflexota bacterium
AGTTCCCGTGATGCGTGATGCGCGATGCGTGACGTGTGAGGAGTGACAAGAACGCACTCACGCATCACACGTCACACGTCACGGTTTAGCGTCTCTCCCGACCCACGGTGACGATGGCTGTTGTGGGCGCAAATTCCGGCAGGGCAATGGCGGGGCCGCCGACCGGGCGCTGTGTCATCATGTCGGTGATCCGCGCCTCGCGGATGCGGCACCACATGTCGGTGCTGACGCCATACCGTTGGGCACGCACCTGGCTGCTCCTGGTCCCATCGGGCAACAGTTCAGGCGGGTCACGGAAAAAACCAACCAGATCAATACCGCCCGCTTCATTGCGAATGGCGCGTGTCCATTGGATGCGATGCTCATAGTCGTTAATCTCCAGGGCGTGTTTGGCTTCCCAAACGGCGACCCGTGTCATGCCGGCGATGCTAGTGAAGATGGGACGGGGAACGTGCGGGTCCAGCCAGCTAATTCGCTGATTCATGGCATTGAAGGCGCAAATCGTACACAGGAGCCAGGTGAGGGAAACGGCCGTGAACCAAAACACCAGAAAGCGCCAATCCAACAACGGCGCGGAGGCCGACGCCGGCAAGCTGTTTTCCAGGGTGTCCATGTTGCTGGCAATCTGGGACTGAACTCCTGGCAGCAGGCTGGGGTCAGCCGCCAGCAGCCGCACTTGGGACAATATCTCGGCGCGCGTTCTGCTGAGCAAGGGCGCATTTTTTATCGCTTCCAAATCCACCTGTATCGCTGCCAGCATGAAGGCGTAACAGGCAGGGTCTAGAATGACATTCTGGCCTTGATTGGCGGCCTGCCATTGGCTGCGACACTGTGGTAGGGTGAGGGTGTCAGGCAAAGGCGGAATGGCGGCAGTCGCGATTATCGGTTGCAGCGTCGCCGAAACATTTTCAATGAGGTTTTTGCGACATTCGATATTGGCTGTTTCGCGGATCACATTGAGTTGGTTTGTGGCGCTTTGCACCAGCAGCAGGTTGCCATGCGGGCTGGTGGCGGCGATAGCTTGTAAGTCGGCAATCATCTGGTCAATTTGTGTTTTTTCACAGGTGCGGGGTTGGGTGTTGAGTACGGCCGTTAACCCATTAAAAGCATTGTTCACCGGCGCGCTCTCATCCAGTTGGTTCACCCGTTTGCTCACCTCATCAATCCGCGCCACCAATGTTGCCTCTGGGAGCCGGTTAAAGATGGCCGCTTTCACCTCCTGCACCAGAGGAGGAATCACGTAAAACAGAGTGGGCAGTAACACCGCCAGTACGACCAAGATAATAGCGGCGCGCCAGGCGGCCGGTGACAACGAACTGTCCAGGCTGGACATAACCTCCGACAGATATTTGCGGATGCGCATGGGGTCCCAGAGGCCAGGGATGAGCAGCAGAGGCAACAGCCCGGCCAGAAAGATGCAGATGATGAGGGGAATGCTGCGTGTCCATTTGCTGAGATTTACCTGCGGCAGGATGGTAGGAAAGAATAACAAAACAATAATAGCAACCACTGCCAGAACAGAAAGGAAATAGCCGAGCGAGAGCGGCCGCTGCCACCGCGAGAATGGCAACTCGCGTTGTAAATTGAGCCAGTTGCGGTTGTCGGCGCCACAGCGGGGACAGGTGATGAAGTAAAACTGGGCAGCCTGCCGATACGGGTTGCTTTCCAGATCGAGTTCTGGATCGGCGCAAGCGGCGGGTGAAACCGGGCGAAGATCACGACCTTTTTCATAGCGCATCCTGGTGCGGTGAACCTGGTTGGCCGGTACATACCAGCCATTGTCTCTGCCCTTTTGCTCATCTCTGGCTTTTTGCCCATCGAGGCTTGCGGATCGTTTTTGTTTGGGCCTGAACTTGTCGTACCAATGCCTGGGCTTTGTCTTTTGCCCGTCAAAAGGGCTGGCGACCGAAACCGTAAACTGTTCCTGGCAGCAGATACATCTGATTTGCCGGGTTGCCAGGGTTTTGGGGGGCACGGGAACTTGGATCATGCTACTACTCCATTGGTAAACGGCCGTAACACACAGCCATTTAGCCACACAATACGCAACCAGCGCTAACCAACCGTTGAACACAACGGGTTGAACGGATGGTTTTTATTCAGTTAAGGATACCGCGTTAGGTTAATAGGCCAGGGTTGACCTCTCTCAACACCAAACCGTACTTTAACTATACCGACAAAACTAACAATTGTGCTGACAGACCGCTTGTTGTTTGTAGGCGACTTCTTGGCAGCGACGCTGTATGCGCTACACTATACTCAGACCTGCCCGGCAGCGCAAGAAATTTGTCTGGCAGGTTTCTGGCAACATTGTGACATTCGTCATTGGTCATTGGTTATTAGCAAAAGACGAATGACAAAGGACAAACCCCATGATTACTCCAGAAGAAATGGCGAAAGCACAGGCGGCGCTGGCAAAAGTGCAGGTGGATTGGTTGGCGCAGGAGGGAGTCACGGCCGTAGACCTGGGCTTCGAATGGTCGCACGGTGTAATGACCGGGCGGTTGGCTATTCGCGTCCATGTCGCTCGCAAAAAGCCGCTGGCCGAACTGAGCGAAGACGAGATATTCCCGAAGGAAATAGATGGTATTCCGGTAGATGTCATTGAAGCGACGTATGGCCTCCAGATTATGTTGGAAGGGGATGCGCAGTTAGAAGCGGCTGTAGACGGCCGTGACCAACGCTTCACCGAAATCCCTCTGGGCGTCAGCATTGGCTGTCCTAACGTGACCGCCGGCACGTTGGGCGCGAAGGTGTATGACGCCGCCACCCAGGAAGCATACATCCTGAGCAACTGGCATGTACTGGTGGGGTCGCCGACTGCCTCCCCCAATGAAGTAATCTGGCAGCCTGGCCGGCTGGACGGGGGCAAGGCCAGTGACAAATTTGCCGAAGTCTCCCGCTCTATTTTAGGCCCGTTTGACGCCGCCATGGCCCGCCTCACCGGCGAGCGCCCCGTACTGGAGACAACGCTGGAAGGCGACCACATCGCCGCCGCCACCGTGCCCCAATTGGGCATGATGGTGTGGAAGAGCGGCCGTACCACCGGGCGCACCGCCGGTTTTATTGACGGCGTGATGATGACCACACAGTTGAACTATGGCGTAGCCGGGGTGCGCCGCTTAGAGCAGGTTTTCCGCATTGTGCCCCGCCCCGGTTCCCCACCCAACGCGGAAATCAGCCTGGGCGGTGATTCCGGCTCCGTTTGGGTGGATGAGGTTAGTGGAAAAGCAGTAGGGCTGCATTTTGCCGGGGAAGTGGGCAATGACCCCGAATTTGCCCTGGCGCATGACATCAACCCGGTGATGGTCCGGTTGGGTTTCATCTTCCCGGCCCAACTGCCCGCACCGGAACCGCCTATTGAACCAGAACCACCAGCCGAACCAGAGCCGCCAGCATCCACGACCCCACCGCCAACCCTTTCCTGGTGGCAGCAGTTTACCAACTGGCTGCGGGGACTGTTTGGGTAAATGTTCGTAGCAGGCGCTTCAGTGCCGTCAGCGGGTGATAAATCGCCTTTTACAAACCTTGTTTCAGGTTAGCTGGCTACGATACCAGTTCAGACAGTCGCCGGGTGTACCAATGGAGAATGGAGCTGCTTGATGCAGCGGTGGATTTTCCAGCAAGTGCTGGCGATCTAGCGTGACAAAGTAATCCACCCCCGCGCTCCAGGCTGCTGCCACAATTAAAGCATCGGCCGGGTAGGTGATGAGTGATTGGCAGACAGTCAGGTGTTCGACCTCGCCGTTAGCAGTGACAGTGATCTGGCTTTGATGAAGGATAAGCGCCAGAACGCCTAACGATTCCGGTGATTTGCGACGCAGGACATTTTCAATTTCGGTCAACACGTGTGAGCTAACCAGGAGCCGTATCGCTCCGGCCTCACCCAATTTCAACAACATACGCCCACCGCCGCTAGCTGACCAAAGACCGGCAAATAACGCGCTGGTATCCAGAAAAATGTCAGGCGTTGGCATGATACCGTTCACGTTCTTCCCGCAAAGCCAGCAGCATACTTTCCAACGTTTCCCCTTGTTCAGTGAGTGTGCGTGTAATTTGCCCGGCGAGAGTATCTATTTGGGAGCGGCCCGGTGAAAGAACAAAAACGCCTCCCAGGTCTAATAAGGTGAAATCATCTCCTGGCTGTAAATGATACATATCGCGCAGATTTTTGGGCAAAACAAACGTGCCGCGTTGTCCCATTTGTAAAGCAACTGTGTCAGACATTTGATATGCTCCTCGTTTTGCAGAATTTCTGATCGTCAGTTTAGCAGAACAATGCTGAATTTCAACACCCGCCAGGTTTGGCGTATAATCAGCCAGTGAGAAGGACACCCAACAGGTCTTTAGAAACCTGTCAGGTGTGAACGGTTATGAGTAAACGTGAATTTCACCTGGAAGATGAACATCTATATGACCGGTCGGGCGCGGTGCGCTGGATATGGTCGCATATGTGGCAATATCCCTGGCTGCCGGTGTTGGTGGTGCTGGCTTCGGTGGTCAATAATTTTGCTGCCAGTGGGGTGCAGGTGCTGATCGGCCGTACCTTTGACCTGATTACCAGCGATAACTGGCAGGTAGCGGCGTTGGTGGGGTTGTCATTGGCGGTGTTTGGGGTGATTACGGTGCAAAGCATTATGGGGCTGGCGCGTAACTGGACGAATGAGTTTGTGGCGCAGCGGGTGGAACGGGATGCACGGCAGGAATTTTACATCAGCCTGTTGGGGAAGGACCAGACGTTTCACGGCCGTCAGCGCATTGGCGATGTGATGGCACGGGCCACCAACGATGTGCGCACCCTCAACCTGATGTTCAGCCCCGGCCTGATGCTCATTGTGGATTCCCTCATGGGTATTGTGGCTCCGATTGTGCTGATTATTCTGCTTGATGCGCGCCTGCTGCTGGTACCGGCCGTTTTCCTGGTGCTGTTTGTGATCACCGTGTGGGACTATTCGCGGCAGTTGAACCCGGTGAGCCTGGCGCAGCGGGAGCATTTTGGCCTGATGAACGCCGGGCTGGCCGAGGCGATTGGCGGCATTGAGGTGGTGAAAGGCAATGCCCAGGAGCGGCAGGAGCTAGAGGAGTTTACGGAAAATGCGGCCCGGTTCAAAACGTATTTTGTGAAACAGGGCGTCATTCAGGCGCGTTATTTGCCGCTGCTGGTGTTTAGCCTCTGTTTGGGGCTGGCTTTTTTTCATGCACTCTGGCTGTGGCAGGCGGGTACGCTGACGTTGGGGCAGGTGGTGACGTATATGGGGCTGTTTGGGATGCTGCGTTTCCCCACGTTCATCTCTATCTTCTCGTTTAACCTGGTGCAGTTGGGCATTGCCAGCGCCGACCGCCTGCTGGAAATGATGAATGACGAGACGGAGTTGGATGAAAATGAAAAGGGGATCAATCAGCCGATTCACGGCCGTGTCACCTTTGAAAATGTCTCGTTTGGGTATGATGGTACGCCGGTCATCAAAAACATCAGCTTTACGGCCGAGCCAGGGCAGACGGTAGCCATTGTCGGCCAGACGGGGTCGGGCAAAAGCACGTTGACGCGGCTGATTAACCGGATATTTGATGCGAATGAAGGCCACATTCTGGTGGATGGTGTAGATGTGCGCGAGTGGAGTCTGGAGTCTCTCCGCTCCCAAATATCCACTATCGAGCAAGATGTCTTCCTCTTCTCCCGCTCCATTGCCGAAAACATCGCCTTTGGCTGCCCAGACGCAACCGCGGCCGAAATTGAAACGGCCGCGCGGCAAGCGCAGGCGCACGATTTCATCCTGAGTTTTGACCAGGGGTACGAGACGGAAGTGGGTGAACGGGGCGCTACCCTCTCTGGCGGGCAGCGGCAGCGGGTGGCTATCGCCCGCGCCTTCCTCACCAATCCGCGCATCCTGATTCTGGACGACAGCACCAGCGCCATTGACAGCGCCACTGAAGACCAGATTCAAAAAGCGATGCGCCACATCAGCCGCCAGCGCACCACCTTTCTCATCACCCATCGCCTCTCCCAAATTCGCTGGGCGGATCAGATTCTCGTCCTCAGCCACGGTGAACTGGTAGACCAGGGCACCCACGAGGAACTGCTGGCCCGTAGCCCGGCTTACCAACGTATTTTTGCCCGTTATGATTAGAATTGAACCACGGATGACACGGATAGGACGGATTATCACGGATTTTTTATGAGCGAATTTCCTAAACACACAGAAATTGTCGTCATTGGCGGGGGGGTGATGGGCGCGAGTACGGCCTATCATCTGGCGCGGCGCGGGGCGCGGGATGTGGCCTTGCTGGAGAAGGAGTCGTTCTTCGGCACCGGCGCGACCGGTCGCTGCGCGGGTGGTGTGCGCTACCAGTTCAGCACCGAAGTCAACATTCGCCTGTCGCAGGCCAGTTTGCCCATGCTGGATCGCTTTGAAGAGGAGATGGGGCAGGCCATTGACCGGCGGCGCTGCGGCTACTATTTGCTGCTGACCCGCGAGCAGGACGTGCCCCAATTCCGGCGCAACGTGGAACTACAGCACCGGCTAGGCGTGCCCACCCAATGGCTGTCCGGCGATGAGGTGCGGCAGCGACTGCCTTTTTTGCGGGCAGATGACGTGCTTGCCGCCACTGTGTGCCCGGAGGATGGGCTGGCCGACCCCAACGGGGTGGTGGCAGGCTACGTGAATGAGGCCAGGCAGCTGGGTGTGCAGTTGTGGACGGACACGGCCGTACACGCCATCACCCCTCACCCCACCCACTACACCATCCACACCAACCAGGGTGGCATCCAGTGCGAGAAAATTGTCAACGCCGCCGGGCCATGGGCCGGGCGGATCAGCGACATGTTGGGCGCACCGCTGCCCATTGTCCCTCTGCGCCGCCAGTGGATTACCACTACCCCCCTACCCGACCTGCCGCCCGATTTCCCCTTTGTCATCTTTTTCGGCCAGAGCCTCTACTTCCACCCCGAAGGCAAGGGGCTGCTCACCGGCATGTCTAACCCACACGAACAGCCCGGTTTTGACCAGTCGGTGGATGAAGCGTGGGAACTGGTGCATTTAGAGGCGGCCATTCACCGGCTGCCCTTGCTGGAAAGAGCCGGGCGGCAGTCCGGGTTAGCCGGACTGTATGAGATGACGCCGGATGCCCACCCCATCATCAGCGGCGTGCCGGGCATGGATGGTTATTATGTGGTGGCTGGCTTCTCCGGGCATGGTTTTATGCACGGCCCCATTGCCGGCAAACTGATGGCGGAGATCATCCTGGACGGGGCCGCACACACAGTCGACGTCAGTATGTTGGACTATGCGCGGTTTGGCGACGGCCGTCTCATCCAGGAGTACAATGTAGTATGAGCGATGGGTATGTTAAAATGTTCCCCATCATTTGGTGATTGTGGAGGATAGTATGATGGGCATAGAAGCGCTGCAATCAGTTCAATACATTTCGGCCAAAGGCAAACGCTTTGCCGTTGTCAACCTGGATGATTGGGAGACGTTGCTCGAATGGCTGGAAACTGTTGAAGATATTGAAATAGCCAAACAAGCCATGACCTCTCTAAAATCAGCGGGTGGCGATAGGCAGCAGGCCGGTTGGCTGCGTTGGGACGAGGTGAAAGAAGAATTAGGGTGAGCCACTATACCGTTTTTGTGATTCCTGACGCCTGGCAAGAAATTAAAGGAGTGCCAGGCCATATGCGCCAACGTCTTAAGCGGGCCATTGACGACCTGGCAGAAAACCCTCGTCCATCCCAGAGCAAAAGATTGGAGACGCCAGCGATCGAGCCAGAACTCAGGCGTTTGCGGCTCGATCGCTGGCGTGTGGTATATGCTATTAGTGAAGAGGAGAGCACAATAGACGTTTTAGCTGTTCGCAAACGACCGCCTTATGATTACGGCGATCTAACCACCTTGATTGAGACGATTCAATAAGCAAGGGTTTTATGGGCTTCATTTTAGATGGGTTAGACACAGAAGATTATGACCGCAGTTATAGCGACCGGGAACTGGTCGGGCGGATTGCGGGGTATTTCCGGCCGTATGCCGGGCGGATGGCGTTGGTGGCGGTGACGCTGACGCTCAATTCGCTGCTGGCGGTGGCCGGGCCGATTATCATTGCCCGCGCCATTGACCTCGTCGCCGAAAACCCGACGATGCAGGCAATGGCGCTGATGGCGCTGGGCGTGTCGCTGACGGGGGCGGCGGCCTGGGTGTTTAACTACATTCGCCAATACTTTTCGGCCAACATCATTGGCAGCGTGGTGTTGACACTGCGGCGGGATGTGTTCCAGGCGACGGTGAACCACGACATGTCCTTTTTTGACGAGCATCCCTCAGGCAAAATCGTCAGCCGCATCACTTCAGATACGCAAGATTTTGCGGCGACCGTTGACCTGACGCTGAATTTGCTGAGCCAGGTGTTCCTGGTGCTGTTTTTGACTTTTTATCTGCTGACGATTGACGTGGTCTTGACCATTATTTTGCTGGCGATGACGCCGCTGGCAGCCTGGATTGCCCTGGCCTTTCGCCACCGGGCACGGGAGGTGACACAGAAGGCGCGCCGGGTCACGGCCGTGATCAACGCCCAAATTCAGGAATCGGTCAGCGGCAT
>CAADGU010000181.1 GCA_900696625.1 uncultured Chloroflexota bacterium
ACCGTGTTAGCATAAATGGCTTGTGCCTCAATCTGATGGGCCAGCTTTGCCAGGCGACGGGTGCTGCGCAGCCAATCAGCCGTAAATCGGGGTGAACGGCGCAAACGCGGCAGGTCGCACAAATGGCAGGGAACACCCTGGCGCATCGCCCGCTGCGCCAGAATCCCCGGCGTACAGGCCAGATGCGGCTGCCACTCTGCCCGATCCAGATATTGGAAAAGCAGCATCAGGCTTTGTTCGGCCCCCCCCAACACCGGAGCGTGGTCTACAAAAAGGACAGTTCGACAAGGTGCGTTTTTTGGAATCATATCGCTGGCTGGCTGCCGGGTTGTGTTGTTCTTATCTGCACGCATACGGTATCATTTGCCATCAAACTGGCGGCGATCATACCTGGAAGTGACCAGGAAACAAAAATAGGGGCTGGTGGTTAGTGGCTGGTGGTTGGTACAAATCACCAGCCACCAGCCACTATAAAGGGATAACATTGCGGATATTACACATCTACAAAGATTATTTTCCGGTTTTGGGTGGTATTGAAAACCATATCAGGCAGTTAGCGGAAGCGCAAACGGCCGTCGGCCACACCGTCACCGTCCTCGTCACCAACCCCAACCAACAGTCAAAACAGGAGCAGTTAAACGGCGTCAACGTGGTGCGCGCCTGGCGGCTGGCAACAATGGCTTCCACCCCGCTTAGCCCGTCGCTGCCGCTGTCTACCCGCCGCTTGGCCGCCGATGTGGTGCATGTGCATTCACCTTACCCGTTAGGGGAATTGAGCCAGTGGGGATTGGGCCGGTCACGGCCGTATGTCATTGGCTACCACAGCGATGTCATCAAACAACAAGGAATTTTGCGCTTCTACCGGCCATTGCTCAAGCGGGTGTTGGCCGGGGCGGGGCGGATTATCGTCGGCAGCGATAATTACGTGAATAGCTCCCCTTTTTTACGGCCGTTAGCCGCCCAATGCCGTATCGTTCCCTATGCCGTAGATGTGGCTCGCTTTGCCGGGGCACGGCCGTTGCGGCCACCTGCCCCCGTGCCCACCCTCCTCTTTGTCGGCCAGCACCGCTACTACAAAGGCGTGGATGATCTGATCCGGGCCATGCCTCAATTGGAGGCGCGGCTGCTCATTGGCGGCGATGGCCCCAAACGCGCCGAATGGGAGAACCTGGCGCAGCAGCTGGGCGTGGCCCACAAGGTTCAATTCCTGGGGCGTATTCCAGATGAGGATTTGCCCGGATTTTATGCCAGCGGCGACATCTTTGTGTTACCTTCCACCAGCCGCGCCGAATCGTTTGGATTGGTGTTACAAGAAGCAATGGCGGCGGCACGGCCGTGTGTCACTACCGAACTGGGCACCGGCACCTCCTGGCTGGTACAGGATGGCGTTACCGGCCTGGTTGTGCCGCCGAAAAACCCCGATGCCCTGGCGACGGCGTTGGCTTCGCTGCTGGCAGACCCAGACAAACGGCGGCAAATGGGCCAGGCCGGCCAACAGCGCGCCTGCGCCGAATTCACTGTAACCGAAATGGCCGCGCGGATTGAAGCGATTTATCAAGAGGTGATTGGAAATTTGTAGGGCGATTTGCCAAATCGCCTTACCCCTACAAAGGAGTTATAATGACAGACCCTACCCCCAAAATCCAGTCGGAACAAACCTTGCGCAACTGGCAAAAAATAGTAGCCCGTTATCAAGTACCGGATACACGGCGCAGCGTGTGGCAAATTGTCAACACCCTCGTCCCCTACTTCATCGTCTGGGCGCTTATGATTGTGGCGCTCAACGTCTCCTTCTGGCTAACTATCCCCCTCGTCATCCTGGCGGGATTATTGGCTGTGCGCATCTTCATCATTTTCCATGATTGTGGGCATGGCTCGTTTTTTGAATCGCGGCGCGCCAATGAGATTGTTGGTTTCATCACCGGCACACTGGTATTCACCGCCTACTTTGCCTGGCGGCACGAACATGCCATTCACCATGCCTCCTCCGGCGACCTGGATAGGCGTGGGCATGGCGATGTGTGGATGATGACGGTTTCTGAATATTTGAATGCCTCACCGCGTGAACGATTTATTTACCGCCTTTTTCGTCATCCGCTCAACATGTTTTTTATTGGCCCTATGGTGTTGTTTCTAATCTTGAACCGGTATCCGGTGAAAGCACGACGGCTGCGTGAAGTGCGTAGCATTTATTACACTGATCTGGCGCTGATTGCTATTTTTGTGATGATGAGTTTGCTGATTGGTTTTTGGAACTTCCTCATTTTACAAATGTCTGTATTGCTTGTGTCCGCTTCACTTGGCGTCTGGCTTTTTTATGTGCAGCATCAGTATGAAGGCGTTTACTGGCAGCGCCATAATGAATGGAATTATGCCGAGGCAGCTATTCAGGGCAGCTCTTTTTATAAGCTACCCAAAGTACTTAACTGGTTTTCTGGCAGTATAGGCTATCATCATATTCATCATTTAAGCCCACGCATTCCCAACTATAATTTGCAAGCGTGCCATGACGAAAACCCCGCTTTTCAGATCAAGCCGATTACCTTGCGTGAAAGTTTTCGCTGCATACGTTACCGGCTGTGGGATGAGGAAAATAACCGCCTGATTGGTTTTGGCGACCTGCGCCAGATGCAGCCGGAACCGATTGGTTCGTAAATAAATTAATTGTCATTCCGAAGAGTCTTCGACGAGGAATCTTCCACGTTGGCTGAGACGAAAGATTCCTCGTTCCGAAGACTACACGCGGAATGACACTTATCGGGACGAGGAGAGAAGATGAGAAAATTGGCTCTGTTTCTATTCGTTGTGGGCTTCACGGCCGTACAACTCACAGCCTGTGGGGGTAATCCTACGCCGACGCCAGCGCCTACGTCTACTAATACGCCGGCGCCAGAAGTAGTGGTTGTGCCCACAGCCCTGCCCACCCCGGAACCCACGCCAACACCCACAGCCGCGCCACCGGCGGGCAAAGAAGTTACCTGGTTTGTTGGCCCCACGTTGGTCGAGTGTGTGGGTGTGGCTCCCCAAACCTGCCTCCAGGTGAAACAAAACCCGGATGATACCTACACCCTCTTTTATGACACCATCCAGGGATTTGCGTTTGAGGAAGGGTATGAATATGAGATTGTCGTCCGTATTGAGCCGGTGGCCAATCCCCCGGCTGACGCCTCCGCCTACACCTACACGTTGGTCGAAGTAGTCAGCCAGACGCCTGTAGAAACGGCTGAAGTAATCGGAACCGTTAGCTACCTGGCGCGGGTGGCGCTGCCCGATGATGCCATCCTGCGTGTGCAGATTCAAGACACCTCACGCGCCGACGCTCCGGCTATTATCCTGGGCGAGGAGGTGCGCGCCACCGGTGGGGCGCAGGTACCCTTGCCTTTTGCCGTCCCCTACAATCCGGCTGACATTCAAGATAACCGGGATTACACCCTCTCCGCCCGCATCACCGACGGGCAGGGGAATCTTCTGTTTATCAATGATATGGTTATCCCCGTCATTAGCCGAGGCAACCCCACCAACGGCGTCGAGGTCATGGTGGTACCGGTTGGCGGTAGTGGTGAAGTGAGCTTGAGTGGCGGACTGCCGCCGGAACTATTAGGCCAACCCTGGCAGTGGGCCAGCTTTAGTGACCCGGCTGTGGGGCCGGGAGAGATTGCCGACCCGGAAAATTATCGCATCCAGTTTGCCGCTGATGGTACGATTTTGATTCAGGCCGATTGTAATTCTGGCAGCGGTATTTACAGTGTGGACGGGTCGGGTATTTCCATTATTGTGGGGCCGATGACGCGCGCTTTTTGCGGTGAGGATTCGCTGGATACGCGCTTCCTGATCAATTTGGGTGCGGCCGTTATCTGGTTCACGCAGGAAGATGAACTTTACTTTGACCTGAAGTTTGACAGCGGCACCATGCGTTTTGTGGCCGGCACAACGGCGAGCGGCGGCGAGGCAATTGCCGCTGCCGCCCCGGAGAGCGAAAGCTCGGACACGATTCCGGCGGACATGATCCAGATTGATCTACAAGGGCTGGCGGATTCTTACACCTGGGAGGCGCGGGGCAGTGTCCCATCCGCTACCGGCCCTGGTGGCAGTGGCAAACCGGCACACATCATCGTTACTTTTGATGGGGAAACGGCCGATGAAGCGCTGGCTAACAACGGCCGTTACCTGACCATTTTCCCCGTTGAAGCGTACAAAAACATCGGTGGGCAGCCGGTCATCAGCCAGATTACCCGTTTGGAAGAGTTGGTCGCCACGGCAGACGGCCGTACTGTCCTCCCCGCCGACCCCATGCCCTTGCTGCCGCCGCCGACCAGTTTGATGAACCGTTGGGTGCAGTTTGCCGACCTCAGCTTTCAAGATGGAACCGGCGTCCGGTATGTGTCTGAAGCGCCTAACCGGCAAGGCATTGGCCCCTGGATGAACCTGGGCACAGCTTATTACTACCAGGGGCTGACCAGCGACGGCCGTTTCTACATCTCCCTCCATTGGCCCGTCAGCACCACCGCCCTGCCCGATACCCCCGCCGACGTGCCCGCCGACATTGAAGCCCAATCCACCGACCCTGACACCTACGACGCCTACTTGCAGGCTACCAAAGACGACCTCAATGCCCTGACCCCGGCCGATTGGCAGCCCGATCTGGCAATATTAGACGCCCTGGTCAATTCCCTCACCTTCAAACAATAATGGTGTTGAGTAATTGGGTAATTGAGTAATTGCAGCCAATTACCCAATTACCCAATTACTCAATTGCTCCATTGCTCCATTTTCCCCCTCCCGTTGTTTTGACATAACGTAACAATTGATGTAATCTCAAGCCTATGCCGGCTGCTTTAGCCGGTATAAACAACCGATTACCGAACACCAATTACCGGTTACTGGACTTAGGAGGAGGAAAAGTTTGTGAAAAAAAACAGTCCCATTCTAAACATCGTCCTTGTCATCCTGGTTGTGTTATTTTTGTGTGTCGGTGGGGCGCTGATCTGGCAGTTGATACGGCCGTCTACCGCCACACCCACGCCCGTCCCCACCGCCAGCCTGCCCGAAGGCCAGTCGGGTGATGCCTGGCAGCGGATTCAGGGCAACGGCCGTATCGTCGTCGGCACCTCGGCCGATTACCCCCCCTTTGAGTATTACGATACCAACTTTCAATTGACCGGCTTCGACATCGCTCTCATGCGCGAAATTGGGCAGCGGCTAGGTGTCACAGTTGAATTCCGTGACATGGCTTTTGACGGCCTGGGAAACGCCCTCACACTGAACAACATTGACGTGGCCGCCGCCGCCATTACCGTGACCGATGCTCGTGACCAGTTTGTGGATTTTTCCAATACCTACTTCATCAGCGAAGACGCCGTCCTGTCTAACGCCGCTTCTCCCATCACCAGCATTGATAACGCCAGCCAGCTAGCCAACCAGCGCGTGGGTGTACAACGCGGTACCGTTTATGACCGTTGGATCAATACCAATCTAGTTACCACAGGTCAGATGCCGGCTGCCAACTTGCTGGTCTATGAAAGCATCCAACACGCCCTGCGGGACTTGCGCGAAGGGCGCATTGACCTGGTGGCGTTGGATCTCCCCCCGGCCCAGGCAGCCGCAGCCGAAGGCGGCGTGAAAATTGTGGGGCAAGGACTAAATAAACAGCAGGTAGCCCTGGCCGTTGGCAATGGGCAAACCGCTCTACAGGCGCAGTTAAACAGCGCCCTCACCGCCATGATCAATGAAGGCCGCGTCAGCGCCTTGATCAAAGAATATATGAACTTTGATGATGCCAATATCGTCCCCTTGCCCACACCCAACCCAACCTTGCCCACGCCCACGCCCGTACCGACAGCCACGCCACAACCGTGTATTGACGATATGGCGTTTGTGCAAGACTTGAACTTAAATGACCAGAATATGACCGCACCGCCGCAAATGTCCCCCGGTTGGCCGTTTACCAAAGGCTGGCGTGTGCGTAACAGTGGCACCTGTCCCTGGAACAGCGGCTACCGGCTGGTATATGTGGCCGGGAATACCCCGGCAGCGCAAATGGGCGGGCAGCCCACGCCCGTGCAAGGTACAGTGCCCGCCGGTCAGGCCTATGACTTCTTTGTCAATCTGGTTTCGCCGTTGCAGCCAAGTGTTTACCAGGGCTTCTGGCAGATGATTAACGACCGGAATGTTCCCTTTGGGCAGCGTATTTGGGTGGGGATTGAAGTGGTAGCGCCGGCCACGGCCACGCCCGTGCCCACCCAAACGCCGGCGCCTAATATCCAGTTCACCGTAGACCGCACCAATATCCGCCAGGGTGAATGTGTGGTCTTTACGTGGAATGTAACGGGGGCGCAGTCGGTTTTCTTCTCGCAAGCGGGCGCGACAACGCAGGCCGCCAGCGCCAATTTCCAGGGCACCAGCACCCAGTGCCCGCAATCCACCACCATATATGAACTGCGCGTTGTCTGGCCGAATGGTTCTACCGAAGTGCGCCAGATTACGATTACGGTGACGCCCACACCGCAAGTACCGCGTATTGACCGTTTCACTGTGGATCCGCCCGGCCAGATCAATGCCGGGGAATGTGTGGTCATTCGCTGGACGGTGACAGGGCAGGTAGACCAGGTGTCCATTGCCCGCAATGATGCGGTGTTGTGGCCGCAAGCGCCTTTGGGCGGTGAAGTACAAGATTGTCCACCCGGAACGGGACAGGTGACGTATCGCCTGACGGCCAACGGCCCTGGCGGCTCGAACCAGGCACAACAGACGATCAATGTAGCCCAACCGCCGCCACAGCCACCCACGCCAACGCCGCCGCCGCCGGCGCCGCCGCCGGTTGTTAATAGTTTTTCGGTGGCCCCCGTGCAGATCACGGCCGGGGAATGTGTACTGGTTTCCTGGAGTGTGGGCGGTGGTTCGGTGCGTACCCAGATTCAGCGTAATGGACAGGTGATTCTGGACAATGCCCCCGCCGGTGGTTCGCAGCAGGATTGTCTGAGCAGCGCCGGTAGTTACGCTTACCGGGTGCAGACGTGGAACAGCATCAATGAATCGGCCGTAGCCGACCAGACAATCAATGTAGCACCGCCGGCCATTCCGCCGGGTTTGACGAATATACGTTGGACTCTCTATTCCTATTGGGATGGTGTTTCGGATGTGCCACCGATTCCGGGCCGCGAAGTATGGATTACATTTGGCGATACCGGCGTTTTTAGCGGCAGTACGGGTTGTAACAATTATAATGGCCCCTATCAGGTGCAGGGTAATTCGCTGCAAGTGACGGGGGAAATTGTCAACACCGGCAACATGTGTCTGGATCCGCCAGGTATGATGGAACAGGAAAGCCAATACTTTAACAACCTGCGCGCCACACGGCAGTTTACCTTGACGAATGGCGAGTTGCAGTTGATTGATGGCAACGGCCGTATCATCTTGCGTTATACGGTGCTAACCATCCAGCCGCGTTAAATGAAGTGGTGGCTGGTGGCTGGTTGTTGGTACCAGCCACCAGCCGCCGACCACTAGCCACAGAAGGAAGAAATTGATGACCCGGAAACAAAGAAGCGACATTTTGTTAGGGCTGTTGATTGCCGTTTTTGTAATTGTGTTGGCCTGGTTGGTTTGGCTGTTGTTACGGCCGTCGCCCGCCCCACCGGCGCCCACGCCACCACCAGACGCCTGGTCACGGATTCAGGCCAGTGGGCAAATCGTCGTGGGCACATCGGCCGATTATCCCCCCTTTGCTTACTACGATAGCAACTTTGCCCTGACCGGCTTTGACATCGCCCTCATGCGTGAAATCGGCCAGCAGCTAGGCATACAGGTGGTGTTCCGCGATATGGCCTTTGATGGCCTGTATGACACCCTGCAACTTCAGCAAATTGACGCCGCGATTTCTGCCATTTCGGTGACGCCGGAACGGGACCAGGTGGTAGATTTTTCTTCTGTTTACTTTGTAACTGAGGACGGCATCCTGGCGCGGCCAGATGCGGGCATTGTGATCAACAGCGTCAACGACATGGCCCCCTACCGGCTGGGCGTACAGGCGGGTACGGTGTATGAACGAGATGCGCAAAGACTGTTGGTGGATACAACACAGATGCCGCAGCAAAATCTGTTTGTCTACCAGCAGGCAGACACGGCCGTTGCTGACCTGATGGCCGGGCGTGTTGACCTGGTCTGGTTGGATTTGCAGCCAGCGCAGCGGGCCGTCAGCCTGAATGGGGTGGCGCTGGTAGGGCAGGGTTTGAACCGCCAGACCCTGGCCATTGCCATGCAAAATGGGGAGACGGCGCTGCAAACGAGGTTCAACGAGGCGCTGGCGATTCTGCAGAGCCAGGGACGCATCAGCCAGTTGGTGCTGGATTATATGGGCATTCCGCCTGACCAGATCGTGCCGCCGCCAACGGCCGTGCCTTCGGCCACCCCGGCGCCCACGGCCACGCCCCAACCTTGCACGGATGGGATGCGCTACGTGGCCGACTTGAACCTGAACGACAACAACATGCAGAACCCGCCGGTCATCCAGCCCGGTACGCCCTTCCAGAAAGGGTGGCGCATCCAGAATACCGGCACCTGCACCTGGCAAACCAACTATTACCTGCTCTATGTGGACGGCAGTACCCCGGCGGCGCGCATGGGTGGGCAGGCGACCTTTGTGCCTGCCGTTGTCCCGCCAGGGCAGATGGTGGACATGTGGGTGAACCTGGTGGCACCCTTGCAGCCGGGCGTTTACAAAGGCATTTGGGCGCTGCATAACAGCCAGGGGCGGGCCTTTGGCGACCGCATCTGGGTGGGCATTACCGTGCCTGCCCCCGCTACCTCCACGCCGCCGCCCACGCAGACGCCTTCGCCCAACATCCAGTTTTCGGCAAACCCGACGACGATAACAGCCGGGCAGTGTACCCAATTTAGCTGGAACGTGACGGGGGCAACGGCCGTGTACTTTTACAGCGCCGGGCAGAACTGGCAGCAATATCAGGTGCCGCCGCAAAGCAGCCGCAGCGAGTGTCCCGCGTTGACGACCTTTTATGAACTGCGTGTTTTGTGGCCCAATGGGGCGGTAGAAATCCGGGAGATTGTCATTCAAGTGCTGCCCGTGCCGGGTGCGCCGGTTATTGAGCAGTTCTCGCTTTCGCCACCGGCCGAGATATTTGTTGGGCAGTGTGTCAGCATTGCCTGGCGTGTCTCTGGCAGTGTCACCGGCGTTACCTTACTGCGCAATGACACCACCATTTACAGCAATGCGCCGGTCAGCGGCTCGCTGGGCGACTGCCCGCCGGGATCGGGGGTCACGACTTATAGCCTGGTGGCTACCGGCCCCGGCGGCACCAGCCGCCAGCAGCAGGTGTTGAACGTCATCTTACCGGCGACGCCGCCGCCGCCGCCAACAGCTACTTCTCCCTCGCCGTCGCCAACCATTGATTCGTTCACGGTACGGCCGTCGGAAATCACCCAGGGGCAATGTGTAGACATCTCCTGGCGGGTGGGCGGCGCCCCTACGCTCATCCAGATTAAACGGGATGGCGTGGTGGTGCTGGACAATGCCGGGTTTAGTGGTGTGGTCAGCAGTTGTTTGCAAACGCCTGGTGTGGTCACGTTCCGCATAGAGGCCAGCGGTAATGGCTTTGCTTTCCAGGAGGCACTGGTTTCGGTGCTGCCGGATGCCGGAACGGGTTTACCCCTGGTGGGTACCAATTGGCGGCTGACGGATTATTGGGATGGGCAGGGGGCGGTGGTGGCGGCGCTGCCGGGGACGACGGTGACGGCCGTGTTTGGCGCGGATAATCAGCTCACCGGTTCGGCCGGCTGCAACAGCTACACCGCCGGTTTTGCCTTGCTGACCATTCCCAATTCTCTCACCATTGGCCCGGCGGCGGCCGGCAATGTATTCTGCGCCTCGCCGGAGGGGATTATGACCCAGGAGCAAATTTACCTGAGTACCTTGCCGACGGTGACGGGGTATCAGATTAACGGGAATGTGTTGGAACTGCGGGATGTCAACGGCCGTGTCGTGTTGTGGTTCCAGGGTTCATAAAAAGCAAAAGCGCCGGACAAACTGCCCGGCGCTTTTGCTTTTACCCTTCAATGACTTTGCGTTCGCCCATGGGCTTGATGGTGATGCGTTTCGGTTTGGTCTCTTCCGCTTTGGGCAGCGTTAGAGTGAGGACGCCATTGGTGTGAATGGCCTCAATTGCATCCGCCTTGGGCGCGGTGGGCAGTGTCAGGGTGCGAGAGAAATGGCCGTAACGCCGTTCGCGTACATGGTATTTCTCCCCTTCGGTTTCAATGTCCCCTTTGCTGGCGCCGCTGATGGTCAGTACATTGTCGGTCAGCGTGACTTCAGTGTCATCGGGGTTGACGCCCGGTACAGAAGCCTTGACCACGTAAGCGTCATCGTTCTCGCTTACGTCTACCGCCAGGCCCCATTGGGTGGGGGTTTCCCATTCAGACGAGGCAAACGGGGCAAAGAAATTATCAAAGAGCCGATCCATTTCCCTGCGCATATTCAGCATATCACGGAATGGTTCCCAACGAACTAATTCTGACATTTTCGTTACCTCCTTTTGTCTAAACAAGTTAAACTCAGTTCCTCTGGAGACCTGACAGGTCTCTAAAAACCTGTCAGGCATGGACGATTACGATGTCGGTAGTGTGCGCTGCTTTTGTCAGAAAAAAGTTAGCGATACCTCAGAAAAATATAAGTTTTAGAAGGAAGTGGGTATGGATTTGAAAGCTTCCATTGCGGTGTGGCTGCGGATGTTAGGCGGCTCCCATGAAGAAATTTTTGCAGAGGAACTGCAAAAGCCCTATGCGCGGCTGGCTACGGCCGTGATCTGGCTGGTAGCGGCAGGTCTGGTGGCGGTGTTGGTGTGGATATTGGTTTTTATGCTGCTGGATCCCATGGCCCAATCTATGGAGATGATGCCGCAGTTTTTAGAACAGATGGGATTTTCGGCAGCGGAAAGCACCGAACTGGTGACCCAAATGGAAAACACGGCCCAGGTCAGTATGTTTTTGATGTTGTGTGGCCTGTTGGTGGGCATTCCGGGTCTGGCGCTGGCCTGGTCAGGGGCGCTGTGGCTGGTAGCAAAATTACTGGGTGGCAGCGGCAATTATGGGAAACAAACCTTCCTGCTGGCCTCTTTCATCACGCCGTTGGTCATGGTAAGTGTGTTGCTTTATTTGTTTCCGTTGTTGGGGCCGCTGCTGGTCATGGGGCTGCTTGTCTATGGTCTGTATTTAACCTATTTTGCGGTGAAGGTGGTGCATGGGTTGCCGGCGCAAAAGGCGTTTACGGCCGTTGCCGCCCCTGTGATCGGTTTTATGATCATAACTTGCTGCGTCGGGACGTTGTGGCTGGCGATGCTTGGCGCCGCTTTGGGCGCGGCCTGATTGTTGGATATGGATGCACGTCATCCTAAGGATGAATGTCATCATTTTCAATGACAGGTAGCAATTGACGGCCGTGCCCCCCTTCGTCTATCCTGAAACTGTCTTGAGGGACAACTTCTATGAGGAAAAGCCAACAGAACCCTTCATGGGTCATGGTGGCGTCTTTCACCGGCAAATGGGGAAGTGCTTAACCAGAAGTGCTTAACCATTTGTGAGGAGAAAGCGACCAAAAGGAGTGTTACAGGACAAAGCGGACTTTACCAGGAGTGTATTCTGAATCCAGCAGTGTGACGCTCACATGCGTAATACAATGCATCCAGCCAGGGCACAGAAGCGTGAACCCAGATAGAGCTGGTGGCATAGTCACAAAACTGCTGGCATGCGACCGTTTTTGGGGGAGCTGGAAACGGCCGTTCTCAGCATATATTTCCAAAGCAAATATCCGCCAGACAACTGAATCACCGTCGTAGAACGCCCCTGGTGTCCCCAGGGGCGTTTTTTTGTCTATACTTCGGCTTATGCAAAAACGAATCGTTACCCTCAGTTATGCCTTGTTTTTTATGCTTTTTCTGGCGGCGTGCCAGCCTGGCAGCAGTATCAGCCGTCCGGCAACGGTGGACATTTACAAACTGTTGGCGGCAACGGCCGTACCCCTCATTGGCCCACCGGCACAGCCGGTCACGGCCGTTGCTTTGCAGCCCATCATCACCACCGGTTTGCGCAAGCCCGTTTACCTGACACATGCCGGCGACAACCCCACGGATGAGCGACTATTTGTAGCGGAGCAGGACGGCCGTGTACGCATCATCGAAAATGGTGAACTCCTGCCTGAACCCTTCCTGGATGTGACCGATTTACTGGCGACTGATGGCTCGGAGCGCGGGCTGTTGGGATTGGCCTTCCATCCGCAGTACGCCCAAAATGGTTACTTCTACATCGTTTACACCAACCAGGATGGCGACACAGAGATCAGCCGCTACACCGTTTCGGCGGCTGATCCCAACCAGGCTGATCCTGAGAGCGCGCAGCGTTTGTTTTTAATTGATCAGCCCTATGGCAACCACAATGGTGGGCAGCTTGCCTTTGGCCCGGATGGATATTTCTACATTGGCCTGGGAGATGGCGGGGCGGTGGGCGACCCTTATGACAACGCCCAGGACCCCGGCACGCTGCTTGGTAGCATTCTGCGCATAGACATTGATAGTGCCATACCATATGCCATCCCCCAAGACAATCCTTTCGTAGATGAGCGCCAGGCAAGGGGGGAAGTCTGGATGATTGGCCTGCGCAATCCCTGGGCTTTTAGTTTTGACGCCCTGACCGGGGATTTATACATCAGTGACGTGGCCCAAGATGGCCTGGAAGAAATCAATTTTCACCCGGCTCACAGCCCGGCAGGGGTGAACTTTGGCTGGCCTTACCGGGAGGGCAGCGATTGTTATGATGCGGAAAGCTGCGACATCCCCGGCTTGCGGATGCCCATTTTTGAATATGCCCATGGTGAGGACGGCTGCGCCATTATTGGCGGGCATGTGTATCGGGGCAAACAGTTCCCGGCTTTAGCCGGCAATTACTTTTTTTCCGACTTTTGCAGCGGGCGAATCTGGACGCTGCGTTATGATGAGGCGGCGGGGCAGTGGCTGCGCACGGCCGTTGCCGAAACGAACACGCCAGTTTCCACCATTGGCGCCGATGCAAACGGTGAACTTTATGTGGTGGATTATGCACATGGCACGGTCTGGCAAATTCAGACGGCAATCACCCAATGTTGCCTGCAACCCTGAACCTCGAAGCCAGGCGTAGCGATTGAAGCTGAGGTCAATTCCTATCTCCATGGGGCGGTTACACAGATAGGCCCCGTCTGTTGTGAGTGGCGGAAGTATACGACCATCTCCAACAAACCCCCTACACAGCTACCCGCTGCCCTAGGGCAATCGCATACTCAGTTCCCGGCGATTAAAATCGCGGCTACAAAAGGCAAAGCCCACCTGCGTGGGCTGGGTTTCAGTCGGCGAAGGCCAACTTTGCCTTCTGTTGGTGCAGATTTATCTGCCGCATTTAGGAATATGCGATTGCCCTACCGCTGCCCCTGGCGAACGGAAAGGAAACGGGCAAAATCCAATACTTCCGCACGGGCAGCCTGTGGCAGCAGTTCCACCAGTTGCGCTACCTGCTCCGCCAGCGGCACCGGCAGTTCCGTCACCGCCTGCCACACCACCAGGAATTGGTCACGGGTCAGCGTACACAAAACCAGCGTCTCCCCCTCCTCATTCACAAATTCCACCTCAAACGCACTTTCGCCATGTTCCAACACAATAGTGCCCTCTGTACCAGGGGGCAACATCCCGTTTTCCGCCGGATAAATCAATTCAACCACATCATAAAGTTCTGGCTAGATCATGATTCTGTTCCTAAAACATACAGTGTACTCAAATGGCAAGTCTGGATGCAAAATCACGCAATTTCATGGGGGAATTATAACGGATCGTATGTTACAACGTCGAAACGGGGTCAATGTCCACCAGCCACGGCCGTGGCACCGGAAAATCCTCTAACAGCCGCACCGGGTCAGGGGAACGGATGAGTAACTGCCAGCGGTAACGGCCGTCAATTCGATTAAAATAGGGCGGCGTCGGCCCCAAAATCTCCGTTGCCCCCAACGCCTTCTCCCGAATATGCAGCCGCAACGCCTTCGCCAGCTTCTCCGCCTCCCGCTCGCCGCGCTCATTCACCGGGTCAATATACAGCAACCGCGCCAACCGGCGAAACGGCGGCAGGCTGTGCTGCGTGCGGAAGCGAATCTCCTCAATATAAAACGACGCAAAATCATGCTCCGCCGCCGCCTGAATGGCGTAATGCTCTGGTTGGTACGTCTGCACAATCACCCGCCCGCCCAGCAGGCCGCGCCCCGCGCGCCCCGCCACCTGCGCCAATATTTGGAACGCCCGCTCCCCGGTGCGGTAATCGGGCAGTCCCAACGATACATCCGCCGAAATCACCCCTACCAGCGTTACCAGCGGCAAATCCAGCCCCTTGGCAATCATCTGTGTGCCCACCAGGATGTCCGACTCATGGTTAACAAACGAAGCCAGCAGCGTCTCATGCGTATTCTTCCCCGCTGTTGTATCCCTGTCCCAGCGTACTAACCGTGCCTCCGGCCAACGCTGCTGTACCTGCGCCTCCACCTCCTCCGTGCCCAGGCCAAAATGTTTGACGCGCTTCGATTTGCACTGCGGGCACTCGGCGAAACTGCGTTCGCGCCGGCCGCAGTGGTGGCAGACCAACATCATGTCCGGCCGATGATAGGTCAGCGGCATGTCGCAGCGGGGGCAGCGGGCCACGTAGCCACAATCCCGGCAAAAGACGTAGGTATTGGTGCCGCGCCGGTTCAAAAAGAGGATGGCCTGTTCACCGCGTGAGAGGGTTTCGGTCACGGCCGTGTCCAAAACCCGGCTAAAAATGGAACGATTGCCCGCCCGCAACTCCTGGCGCATATCCACCACCTGCACCGGCGGCAGCGGGATGGAAAGGGCATCATCCGGGTCATCCGGGGTATGCTGGTAATGGCTGATCGCCTGCACCCGGTCTGCCTGGCTTTCAATGCGCAGCCGGTGGCCCATTACCCGGCGCGGCAGTTCCAATAGTTGGTAACGGCCGCCCCGCGCCTGATGGTAGGTCACAATATCCGGCGTGGCGCTACCCATGATCAGGATGGCATTGAGAATTTGGGCCAGGGCAACGGCCGTTTCCCGCGCATGGTAATAGGGCGGCGGCACCGGCGGCGTCTGTTTATAACTGGGGTCATGCTCCTCATCCAGAATAATCACGCCCAAATTCGGCAGTGGCGTAAACAAGGCGCTGCGCGGCCCCACGATAATGTCAAACAAGCCCTGCCGCGCCCGCCGCCAGGTATCATACCGTTCGCCATCGCTCAAGCGGCTGTGCAGCACCGCCACCCGCCCCGGAAACCGGGCGGCAAACCGCCGCACCGTCTGCGGCGTCAGGGCAATCTCCGGCACCAGCACAATCGCCTGTTCCCCATCGGTCAACGCCTGGGCAATCGCCCGCATGTAAATTTCCGTCTTACCGCTGCCTGTCACGCCGTGCAGGAGGAAGGGGGTGGGGGAAGATTCGCCCAAATCTTCCCCAGCTCCCATCATCTGCATCTTGATGCGCCCCCATACCCGCGCCTGGTCGGGCGTGAGCAGGGGGGGCTGGGCGGGCACAAAGTCCCGGTCGGCTAATGGGTCACGCCATACTTCCTCCGCGCCAAAGCGGATCAGGCCCAGCTTTTCCAGCTTCTTCAAATGGGTTAAATTCGTATCGGTTTGGGCGTAAATGTCGCTGATGCTGACCGGCTGCGCTTCCTTTTCCAGCAGCGCCAAAATAGCATAATAACGCTGCGCCCCCCGCAGCGCCAATAACCGGCGCAGCGCCTCTTTGGGCGCGACTATCAGGAAAATAAGCGCGGGTTGGGTTATCGGTAATGGGTGATCGGTGATCGGTAATCGGTCTTCGGGTATCGGATTTCGATTTTCGGGCAGCGGTATCACCTGAGCAGGGGAACGGCCGATCAATCCGGCGGCAGCCAGTTCTTGCAACTGTTTTTCGGTAGTATTGGTAGCGGTGAGTACGGCCGTTTCCTCTGGCAGCGGATCATCACTTTGCAGCAAATAGGCCAGCACGTCCGCCTGTTTGTTGGCGCGGCCCAGCGTGGCTACGCTCCGGTGCCAGCGTTCCGGCGCGGCAATCAGTTCGGCGGTGCGAATAGTCTTGGGGCGAATGCGCGGCGGGTCAAGCACGGTCGCTTTGCGTAAAATATCACGGTGGGCGAGTTGGTTCACGGCCGTTTGCCAATTCCCCGATTGCCCATCGCCCTTCCCTCCTTGTTTGCGCAGCGCCGTCTGCAACTGCCGCCCGCGCATATCCCCCTTCTCGCGCACAATCTCGATGATTTTGGCTTGCAGGTCGGTCAGACGGCCGTTGCCATCCCAATACGGATTCACCGCTACCGTTGTGTCCGCCCAGCGCGTCAGCCCCGGCGGCAGCATCAGCCGCAAACAACTGTTCAAGGGGGCCAGGTAGCGCTGGCTAAGCCACTGCGCCAGTTCAATTTGCCACCAATACAAGACCGGCTCCGGGTCTACCAGGGCGATGATCGGCTTCGTCTCTTCCACCGGAGCCGTATCGTCAAAGGCAATAATCACCCCCTGCGCCAACCGCTGCCCAAACTCTACCTCCACCAGATGCCCCACGCGCAGCGCGCGCTGCAAATCGCGCGGCACATGGTAATGGAAGGTGCTTTCCAACGGCGCTTCAATGTTGATAACCAGTTCAGCAAACATACGTTCTAAAGCGTAGTACGGATTACGAAAGGCGTCAAGGAATTAACCACGGATGTGACGGATTTGACAGATGGTCACGGATAAAGCAAAAATCCGTCTCAATCCGTTCCATCCGTCCGATCCGTGGTTAATCAGGATATAATTCCGCACTCTCTAAAAAAGGCAGGCTATTTTGATGCGTATTTTGATTACAGGTAGCAATGGACAATTGGGGACGGCTTTGCAAACGATGCTGAGCGGGCATGAGATCACGGCCGTAGACATAGACGTACTCGATATTACCGACAAGGCAGCGGTGTGTACGGCCGTGTCCACTACCCGCCCCGATCTACTCATCCACTGCGCCGCCTACACCAACGTAGACGGCTGCGCCCGCGACCCGGAACTGGCCTACCGCGTCAATGGCCTGGGCAC
>CAADGU010000182.1 GCA_900696625.1 uncultured Chloroflexota bacterium
CAGGGGTTGGTGACGGGTGGCGAGGAGACGCGCACATGCACTTCCTTCGCGCCGCCATCGCGGATCAACTGCACCAACGGCCCGGCCGTATTACCGCGCACAATGGAGTCGTCAATTAGCACCACCCGTTTGCCCTTCAGATTGGCTTCCAACGGGTTGTATTTGATGC
The DNA here is from genome assembly GCA_900696625.1 of uncultured Chloroflexota bacterium. Lineage (GTDB taxonomy): Bacteria > Chloroflexota > Anaerolineae > Promineifilales > Promineifilaceae > CAADGU01. The sequence goes on from CAADGU010000182.1 coordinate 170, forward strand.
GCACCCCTTCTTTGCGCAACTGGTCGTCGGGCTGGATGAAGGTACGGCCGATATACCGATTTTTCGTCAGCCCTTCGGTAAAGGGAATGCCCGATTCCAGGCTGTAGCCGATGGCAGCGGGCGTAGCGGAGTCGGGCACACCAACGACTACATCGGCGGCGGCGGGCGCTTCACGGGCCAGCATCCGCCCCAGGCGCTGCCGCACTTCGTGAATGACCTGGCCTTCAAAGATGGAATCGGGCCGGGCGAAGTAGACGTATTCAAAGACGCACAGGGCGCGGGTTTGCGATTGGTAGCCGGTGAAAGAGGTCACGCCTTCTTTGTCCAGGCGCAGGATTTCGCCGGGCATCACTTCGCGCAGGTATTCAGCGCCAATGGTGCCCAGAGCGCACGATTCGGAGGCAACAACGTAGCCGCCGCCTTGCAACTGCCCCAGGCACAACGGCCGTAAACCCAATGGATCGCGCACGGCATACACCGCTTCACGGGTGAGCAGCGCCAACGAATAAGCGCCTTCGGCCACCTGCATCAACGCTCGCAGCCGGGCCACCCAGCGATCTTGCTCCTGGCCGTTCAAGTTATTGCGCTCCACCGCCCATACATCGGCCGGGGCCGCCAGCATTTGGGTGATGATTTCGCTGTCGCTGGTGGAGGAGAGGCCAACGCCGCGCTTGAGCAACTGGTAACGCAGGTGCAGGGCGTTGGTCAGGTTGCCATTATGGGCTACCCCCAACGGGCCATAGATGGTTTCAATCAGGTAAGGCTGGGCGTTGCGTAAATAGGAACCGCCGGTAGTGGAGTAACGATTCTGGCCAATGCCCATGTGCCCTTGCAACGGCCGTAAATTTTCCTCATTAAACACCTGCGAGACCAACCCCATACCTTTGTGGCTGTAAGCCATACGGCCGTCGCACGTAGCAATACCCGCACTCTCCTGCCCGCGATGCTGCAAAGCATACAAGCCAAAAAAAGCCAGCCGGGCCACATCCCGCTCCGGCGCATAAACCCCAAAAATGCCGCATTCATCGTGGAATTTGTCGCGGTCGTGAAAATCTAGTCTGTCCATTGCCAATACCTTTAGCAATTAGGTAATTGGGTAATTGAGTAATCAGGCACAATTACCCAATTACCCAATTACTCAATTACTTAATTACTTAATTACCCAATAACGCTCTCGCCTCTCTTACCATTCTTTCCGCTTCATCTACGCTGTTTGCCAGCGCCGTCAGGTGCCCCATTTTACGTCCGGGGCGCGCTTCACGCTTGCCGTACAAATGTACCTTAATGTTGGGCAGACGCAGCACGGCCGTCCAATCTGGTTCTTTTCTCTGTGTCTCTGCCCGACCACCGGTCGTCTCTCTGCGTTGAGAAAACCACAAATCTCCCAACAAATTGGCCATCGCCGCCGGTTGGCGGTAGCGCGTATCCCCCAATGGCAGGCCACAAACAGCGCGGCACTGCTGTTCAAACTGGCTGGTAATACACGCTTCAATGGTCAGGTGGCCGGAGTTGTGCGGGCGGGGGGCCATTTCGTTGAGCAGCAGACGGCCGTCACCCGTCAAAAAGAACTCCACACACAGCACGCCGACCACATCCAATGCCTCCATGACTGTACGCACCATCTCGATGGCCTGGGCAGGAACGGCCGTTGGCACATCGGCCGGCGCTTGGGACACATCCAAAATGTGGTGGGCATGGCTGTTTTCAATGACGCCATAGTGAGCGAAACGGCCGTCCAGCCCCCGCGCCGCCACCACCGACAGTTCCCGCTCAAATTCCACCCACCCTTCCAAAATGCAATCTACCTGCCCGGCAGCCAACCAGGCCGCCGCCGCTTCGTCTGGGTGCATGATTTTGATTTGCCCTTTGCCGTCATAGCCGGACACGGCCGTTTTCAACACCGCCGGGCAGCCGATTTCCGCCAGTCCGTTATGTAAATCTGCCAGGGAATGCACGGCTGCAAATGGGGCCGTCGGCAGCCCATTTTCCACAAAAAAGGTTTTTTCGCGCAGCCGGTTTTGGGCGATGTGTAAAGCTTGGGGGCCGGGACGGAGGGGGGCAAATTGTTGGCAGGCAACGGCCGTGTTTGCCGGTACATTCTCAAACTCATACGTCACCACATCCACCCCCCGCGCAAACGCCCGCACTGCGTCCAGATCATCATAGGCGGCGCACATTTCCAGGTCGGCCACCTGCCCGGCGGGCGTGTCCCGTTCCGGGGAAAAGACGTGGATGCGATAGCCTGACGGCCGTGCCGCCAGCGCCAGCATCCGCCCCAACTGCCCACTGCCCAAAATGCCGATGGTTGAACCGGGCAAAATCTCTTTATGTGTAGCGGGAGAGAACATCGGTCAACTTTAGTGTGAAGTCAGGTCAAAATACCAGCGGAACAAGTTGATAATCACTAACAATGCCCCTTCCCAACGCGCCAGCCGCCAGCCGCTGCGCATCAGGATGACCACAAAAATGACCATCCCGCTCAACAGCATGATGCTGTTTAAGCCCGCCGGGTCTATGACCATTGGTTCCTGCTGGATCATACCGGCTAACCCTAACACCCCTAACAGGTTAAACAAATCACTGCCAATCAGGTTGCCAATAGAAATATCGGAATGGCCGCGCAGCACTGCAACTAACGAGGTAGCAAATTCCGGCGCTGACGTGCCGGCAGCAACGATGGTGACGCCAATGGCCCACTCCGACAAGCCAAAATACTCGGCAACCAGCACCGCCGACTCGACCAGATAGTGTCCACCGGCCAGAATCAGGGTCAATCCCACCAGGAACAGGAAGGGGTCGCGCTTGCGAAATTCACCTTCGGGAATTTCATCTGTGGGCACTTCACGCTGGCGAAACAGGTAAAAAAGGTAAATGACCAGGCCCAAAAACAAGAGAGCGCCTTCATAGGGCTGCAAATGCAGATCGCGCATGAAGAACAGCAGCACCAACGTCGCGCCAATGAGCATCATGCCATCCCGGTAAACCAGCTTGGGTGAGGTGGCAATGGCGCGTACCGCCACCACCGTCCCTAAAATGAAACCAAGATTGAAGATGTTGGAGCCAACCACGTTGCCCACCGAAATATCCGACTTGCCTTGTAGGGCGGCGGCAATGGTAACGGCAAATTCGGGGGCTGAAGTGCCCATGGCCACAATCGTCAGGCCAATAATTAGTTCCGAAAGGCCAATGCGGCGGGCAATACGCGCGGCCGATTCCACCAGGATGTTCGCGCCATATGCCAGCACCACGACACAGATGATGATGATCGTAATGTTAAGTACTATCATGTCTCCTCTTCATCAAAATTCACGGTTTTTATCAAATTTCATGTCCCTGGCAGACCTTATTCATTGTCTACGCGGAATTCATTCACCCAAAACACCCAATCTATCTCATCACGATCAACTAAATTGTTGACCCCAATCCACTTGATAAATAATGTGATTTCTTGCCCCGCTTTTGCTTCATCCTCTAAAAAGGGGATTAAGGGTGTTTGTACCGGCATCCAATAATCCACGCCTTTTTCGCTAAACCGGTATTCTGTCTCGTAAAGATTGGCTAATGCTTGCGCTCGATCGCCCAAGAAAGCAAACAAAAATGTGGCCCAAAGCGCCAATCTATCTTCTGAAATTGGCCGAGATTCCCCAGTATAGATGACGCTCACTCGAACATCTACATAGGGGTATAACAGCATATTCTGATCGCTTTCATCAATTATTTCCTCTTCAAACTCTTCGATGACGCCAGCCAGTGTGTCCGGTCGGTATCGGTCATAATCAAAAGTTGATGGGGTAAAGGTAGGTGTTGCTGTTGGTTTGCGTGTACGAGTAGCTGTCGGTGTGGGGGTTGGCGTGTCAGTAGGGATGGGTGTGTCGGTCGGTGTGGGGGTGAGTGTTGATGACGGGGTTGCCGTTACCGTCGGGGTATGGGTGGAAACGGCCGTAGCCGTGAGCGTTGGCGTCAGCACCACTGTAGGTGTAGACGTGATTACAGCCGTTTCTTCAGCAGGTGTGCAACCAATCATCAGTATGAACAACAAAAATGTGATTAGGAGCTGTGCTTTTTTACGACCCGAACAGAGTTTATCAGGTTGGTAGCGTATCATTCAGCACCTTCTCTGTCTGATCCTGCCGGAATTGGTGTAACTTCTGGCGCAGCGCCCGGTCCTGGTTGCCCAAAATGGCAATGGCTAACAGCGCCGCGTTTTTGGCCCCGGCCTTGCCAATGGCCAGCGTACCCACCGGCACGCCACCCGGCATCTGCACAATGGAAAGCAGCGAATCCAGCCCGTTGAGCGCCCGGCTTTGCACAGGCACACCTAACACGGGCAGCACGGTTTGTGCCGCGACCATGCCCGGCAAATGGGCCGCCCCCCCCGCCCCGGCAATGATCACCTGCAAACCACGGGCTTCGGCCGTACCCGCATACTCGGCCATCCACTGCGGCGTGCGGTGCGCCGACACCACTTTTGCTTCATACGGTACGCCAAACTGGTCGAGTACGGCCGTAGCCTCTTGCATCGTCTCCCAATCCGACGTACTCCCCATAATCACCCCAACTAAAACTTGTTCGTTCATCATTGTTTTCTCAACGCAAAGGTGCAAAGGTGCAAAGGGGCAAAGAACGCAAAGAAGAAAGAGAGTTAAAGATTGTTTACCACACGGTGAATGCCGTCTTTGACAAACTTCTCGCCAAAATTGATAACCAGACCTAGGCGCAAATTCATCAAGCGCAGATAAGTCAACGTTTGTACCTCAAAAATCGAGTTGTAAGTGACCACTGACTTGTTCTCAACAATGACCAACCGCTCTACCAATAAATCCACTCGTAACGGCGTCGCCAAATTGTGGCCCTTATAATTCACCGGAACTTCAACCTGCCGCTCAATCCTTAAGCCTCGACTTTGCAATTCCCAAACCATTGCCTCCTCATACACACTCTCCAACAATCCCGGCCCGCCCAATGTCCGATGCACTTCAATGGCCGCTCCAATAATCACATAGCTCAACTCATCCTCCCGCACCATTTCGTCCCTCTTCCTCTTCTTCTTTCTTCACCCCTTTCACCCTTTGCGCCTTTGCGTCAAAACTAAAACTTTGCCTCCAGATAGTATTTCAGCATGGCGCGCCAGGTAGGCCAGTCGTGCGGCATGTCGTAGCCCCACAGGTCGAGTTCGTGGGGAATACCTTTGGCCGCCAGAATGCCCGCCAGCCGGCGCGAGGCGTCCGGGTTTTCATAGTTCCCCTGCCCGGTGACAAGGTGGATGTGTGATTTCTGGCGCAGCAGCGGCAGGTAATGGTCATCATTCAGGGCAGGCACATAATCTACCGGATTGTTGAAGTAGATGTTTTCATCGTAATAATCCTGTTTGTAGTAGCCGCGAATGTCGTAGGAGCCGCTCATGGCAATCATGCCATCGAACAAATCCGGGCGGCGGAAAAGCTGGTTAGCGGCATGGAACGCGCCCAGGCTGGCCCCACTGGTAATGATGCCAATCTGCCCCTGGCAGTTATTCCAGATATAGGGCACAACCTCGTTGCATACATAATCGTTGAACTGCTGCTGGCGGCGGGCCATGTGGCTGGCGTGCAGATACGGGTTCAGCCACGCCTCGCGGTTGATGCTGTTGATGGAAAAAACCTTGATCTTGCCACTGTTAATCACATCAGTCAGCACATCAATCACCAGGAAACGTTCATACTCCAGGTAATCGGCCGCGGCCGTGGGGAAAAGCAGCAGCGGAAAGCCGTAGTGCCCGTAGGTCACAATTTCCATGTGTTTGTTCAGACTGGGACTGTGCCAGCCGTCTAAATGGCGGTGCATATAAGTTCCTCCTGGTTCAGTTAG
>CAADGU010000183.1 GCA_900696625.1 uncultured Chloroflexota bacterium
AGCCATTGGGCGTCAGACAGGCCCACCGGCAGCAGCACCTCCACCGGGTTGGCGCCCGCCTGCCCCAGACCAAAGAACCCTTCCCCGGCATACAACACATGCGAATTGGCGCGGTTCCAGCCAAATGAGCGCATATTTTGGCCGCTGCGGTACGGCTGGGTATTACTCCCGCTGCTGTCTGCCAGGATCAACGATTGTTGATTGGAGCCATCGGGAATAAACCGCACGTAAACCAGTTTGCTGCCGTCGCTGCTCCACTGCACCGGGTTGAACAGGATATTGCCGGGCAGACTGCCCTGTACCAGGGCATTGGCGTTGGCAATGCGGTAGAGTGAAGCCGAGGCGTTGGTTTGCCAGGGGTCCTGGCCGGACACGGCCGTCAGCGCCACATTCCCATTGCCCACCCACTGCGTCACCGGCACATAGGCATATTCACTGGCCGTGTTCACAAAAGCAAAGGTCAATACCGTCTGCCGGTTACTGCCATCCATATTCACCTGCACCAGGCTCTCCGGCAGGCTAAACAGCACCCGCGCCCCATCCGGCGAAATGTTGAAACGATGCCCACCCTGCCCGGCAGCAAAACGGGCCTGCGGCGAACCGTTCAGCGGCGCGATCCACAGGTCGGATTGGGGCGCGGCGCCGGGGCCAACCCGGTTCACTACCTGGCTGCTAAAGGCCAACGATTGACTGTCCGGCAGCCAGGCGATCTGGTCAATCAACACCGTCACATCTGGCAAGCCGCTGGCATTGGGGATGCTGCGGGATGTCACCAGGAAGTCGCCGCCGCTGCCATCGGTGTTCATGTAGCCCAACACGTTCGATTCGTTATTACCACGCAGGAAAGCCACCTTACGGCCGTCTGGCGAAATGATCGGCTGGCTAATATCCGCATCCGTCGCCAGTTGGATAGGCGTACCGGCGGTCGGTGGATTTTGGCCCAGGTTCAAGGGCACAACCCATAAACCGGTATTATCCGCATAGGCCAGCAGACCGGTACCGCCCGCCACCTGCGTAGCCGGTTCTAGCGTGGGTGGCGGTGTGGCCGTGGGTGGCGCGGTGGGGGTAGGGGGAACGGGCGCAACCGGCACACTTTCGGTATTGTTCGCCTGGGCATATTGCGCGCCGCCCGAAATCCAGCAATCCGGGCCGGTGAGGGTGACCGGGCATTGGATTTTCCACCAGCCAGACAAAGGGTCACGGCCGATGATGGGTACGCTGTCCCCTTGCAGCAGGAAACCTACCCGGTCATATTGCACACCGGGACCGGTGCGCACGTTCAGGTCTACCAGCACGGTAGCAAAAGGGCCGGTAATGGGCACGGCCGTGTTCTCCGCTACCTGTGTCCCCGTTCCCGACAATGTCACCGTTGGCGCCGCGCCCGGTACGGTGGCTTCTGCCGCCGGCGTCCCCGGCGTCAACGTGGTCACAAAGGTCGGCGGCGGCAGCTCAAATTCCGGTTCCACATTCCCGGCAAAAGCGTTACACGCCAGCGAAGTAACGAAAAAAACGCCGATTAAAAAGACAATATATCTGGTGCGTATCATGCCTGTCTCCACAGAAGGTAATTGGGTAATTGGGTAATTGGGTAATTGCGTAATTACCCAATTACCCAGTACATCTCCATTCGCCGCCGATTGGCGGTTAGTTTAGAATAGATTACCGTAATTGGCGATTATTTTCTATGCGGGATGGCAGTGAGTGGAGTACGGCCGTGATACGTGACGAGTGATGCGTGTGGTCTCTCTGGTCACGCATCACTCGTCACGCATCACGTTTATCTGGAGGATATGGAATGAGAGCAGGCAGTTACGGCCGTACCGCGCTGTGGGGCGCTTTCGGTTATGGCGGGGGCCTGGCGCTGGGGGTGCTGGCCTTTGGCCTGATTTTACGTCTCAATCTCATCCAGTTAGTTACCAGATTGCTGCCGGATGACCAGTTCTTTATCCGGTTACTGGTGGGTCTGGTGTTGGGGTTGGTTTTGGCGGGTGGGGCCGGCGCGGTCAGCGGCGCTTTGGGTGGCTGGGCCATTAGCCAGGTGGAGACGGTGGTCTCACCGCGGCGGCTCATCCGGCGTAGTGCGCTTAGCCTGGGTCTGACCTTGGGCATTCTCATCATTCCCCTGCTGTTCCTAACGGCGCTGGTGGCCTTTTATTATGATCCAGCCGACCGACGGCCGTTGCCCCTCATTACCCTTTTCGCCTTTTATGGCTTCCTCTTTGGCCTGCTGGCCGGTTTTTTCCTGGCGATCTTCACCAGCCGGCTGCGCCACGCCTGGCGGGTGCTGCTGGGCAGCGTGGCCGGTTTTACGCTGGGCGGTGCGGTTATGGGGCTGTTTGTCTACTGGCATCAGGCCAGAGGGCTGTTTGACTGGCTGCCCAACCTCCTATTTGTGCCGTTGTTGTTCCTGTTGACCGGGGCAGTCGGCGGGGCGATATTGGGGCTGGCTTATCATTGGCTGGCAGAACGGGAAGCGCTCAAAGAGGCACACCCCGCACCGCGTTGGTGGCAAGTCACCCGCACCGTTGCCCTGGTGATCGTGGCGGCGGTAACGCTGGTGATTATCTGGAACTTAATCGGCATCATTCGCTATCGTGACGCCGGGTTACAGGCCGTGTTGCCGGTGGCGGCGCAGGGTACACATTGGGCCGATTTGTTCACATTGGCCAAAGGGGAGCAGCCGGCGGTGTTTGTGGCGGCGGATGGTACGCCGTTTGTGGCCTGGGTAGCGGCGGGGGATATTTTCTATGCGGCGGATGGCGCAGCGCCGGTTAACGTATCCAATGATTCGGCTGGGGAAGCGGCGCAGCCGGCGGGTGTGGCCGACGGCCAGGGGCAGATACACCTGGTGTGGCAAAATGGGGCGGGGCAGATGGTGTACGGCCGTTGCCAGCACGATACCTGCACGACCCCCACTCTCTTACCTGCCGGTTGTGGCAGCGGCGCGGCGGCCCAGGCCACCATGGCCATTGGCGCCAATGACCTGATCATGGCCGTGTGGCAGGAGGGCAGCGCGCTGGCTTTTGCCGCCTGGCCGGCGGCCCAGTCGCCGGCAGTGGGTGCATCTGGTTGTGTCATTGCCGGGGGCAGCCCGGAACAGCCGCAAGTGGTTGCTACAGGCAACGGCCGTTTCCAACTCATTTTTGCCGATAAGGATCGCATCTTCACCAGCAACATGGATGGCAGCGGCTGGTCGCCGCCCGTACAGGTGGCCGAGGGACATTCCCCGGCAGTGGCGGCCACCGGCGGCGGCGTCTACCTGGCCTGGTGCAGCCCGGCGGGGCAGGTGACGGTGCAAACCCCGGCCGCGGCGATCGAGACCATCGAGTTTCCCTCCTGTCACGGCCGTCCCGCGCTGGCGCAAGACAGCGACGGCCATCTGCACGTGGTTTGGCATTCCCCAGACGCGGCCAGGGTGACGGGGGCGTTGGCGCATGACGAGTCGCTGCTCTATGAAAGTGTGCGGCGCAATGGCGCCTGGTCGGAACCGGCCATTGTGTACCAGACAGACCCGACCGCCGACCCGGTGATTACGGCCGTGTCAGATGGTATATTGCATCTGGTGTGGGCGGAGGGTACGGCCGTGACCTACACCTCCCAAACCCAATACGATTGCGCTGACCCTGACCTGAACGCCATCGAGCAGGCTGTTTACGACGCCCTGAACCAATCCATTTTCAAACCGGCCGATGAGCAGATGCCTGTTTGCGGAAACCGCTACGAAACGCTGTTTTACACCCCCAATCCCGTGCTGGGCGCGGGCCAGACGCCCACCCTCAATGGCGCGTTTGACCAGGTGGCCACGATGAGCGAATCGGCGCAGTATGAAGTGCTGTTTGCCGTGATGCAGTGGGATGTGCCCACCAATGAACCCAGCCCCGGCAGTACGCTGGCGCAGGCGGTGGTAGACCTTTATGAGCGCGTTAAGGCCAACCCGGCCGCCTATCCCCGGGGCATGACGGTGCGCATCCTCACCGGGAATATGCCCGTTGCCTCCTTGCTGCCGGCCGATGACCAGACGTGGAATGTGCTGGCCGATTTGCGCGATGCCGGGCTGCCGGAACTGGTGAACGAAGAGATCGGCTGGCGGCTGGAGATTGCCGATTTTGACGGCCAATGGCCGCACATGCACACCAAGATCATGCTGGTGGACGGCCGTACCATGATGGCTGCCGGGTACAACTACAGCTACCTGCACTTTTCCCAGGAACACCCGTCGCAGTTGGGGCTGGGCATGGTGGATTATGGTATTCACGTCACCGGGCCGGTGGTGCAGGCGGCGCGGGCAGCGTATGATGATTTATGGGACGGATCCGATATGTTGACCTGCACGGAACTGGTGAGCAAATACGAAAATACGTGGCGGCGCAGTTGTGAGCGGGGTACGGCCCGAAGCGACTCCGGGTTCGCCGTTGCCCATCACCTGCCCGAAGTGCTGAAATACTACATGCCGACTGACGCGGATTCTAATGCTTACGCCCTCTACCGCACCAAAGAACATCTGGCTGGCGATGCCGCTATCGAAGCCGCCATCCGCGCCGCCGAGTTGAAAATTGACATTTCAGAGGTTAATTTTTCGCTGGAATTCATCTGTGATCTGGCTATCGTTTTCCAGGGCGTCTGCACCTATGATGAAAACGCGCTGCCTTTTATGCGGGCGCTGGTGGAAACAATTGAGGCCAAACGCATCCACGCGCGCATCCTGGTGGAAAAAGAAGCGATGAACGGCATGGAAAACCGGGTAGCCATTCAAGCCATGTTGGCCGAATTGGACAAACGTGGCCTGCGCGACCTGGTGGAAATTCGTTTCTACAGCGGTAAACTACACAGCAAAGCGGTGAATGTGGATGATCAATTTCTGATCATCGGCAGCCACAATTTCCATTATAGTTCCTGGGGTAGTTCGCCGCTGAGCCTGACGGAATTTAGCATTGGCACCAACAGCCCCCGGGCTATTGAGGATTTCCAGGCTGCATTTGAGGCGCGGTGGGAAGATGGTATTCCGGCGGAAGAGTTGATGCCCGCGTTGGCGCCGTAGAATTTTGGCGTGATACGTGATGCGTGACGAGTGATGCGTGAGAAAATCACTCGTCACGTGTATCTGGAGGATATGGAATGAGAGCAGGTGGTTACGGCCGTACCATCCTCATGAGCGCTGCCGGTTTTGGCGGGGGACTGGCGCTGGGTGGGTTGGCATTGGTGGTAGTGCTGCGGCTGGGCATTATCCGTCTGGCAGCCCAGGCGGTGCCGGACAGCCAGTTTTTCTGGCGGTTGCTGGTGGGGTTGGTGTTGGGGCTGCTGGCCGTGGGCGGGGCCGGCGCGGCGGGCGGTGGCCTGGGCGGGTGGGCGCTTACCCGCGTGGAACGCATTGAATCCCCGGCCCGTTTTATCCGGCGCAGCGCCCTCAGCCTGGGGCTGGCGTTGGGCATCCTGGCGCTGCCGTTGATTTTTGTCACGGCCGTTTGCATCTGACGTGGGCGGAGGGCACGGCCGTTTACTACACCACCCAAACCCCTTACGACTGCGCTGATCCTGACCTGAACAATATCGAACAGGCCGTTTATGAGGCGCTGAATCAACCATCCTATCTGGCGGCCGGCGAGCATCTGCCCATTTGCGGCCATCGTTATGAGGCGCTGCTCTTTACCCCCAATCCTGAGGAGAACAGCCGCTTCCCGGCCACGCCCAATGGTGCGTTTGACGCTGTGGCCGAGATGGCGCTGACGGCCGAATACCAGGTATTGTTTGGCATTATGCAGTGGGACCGGCCCACCGGGACGGATAGCCCCGGCAGCACACTGGCCGACGCCGTTGTCAGCCTGTACTACCGGGTGCAAGAAAATCCGGCGGCCTATCCCCGGGGGATGACGGTGCGCATCCTCACCGGCAATATGCCGCAGTTGTCGCTTTTTCCGGCGCCGGATCATCGCTGGCATGTGCTGGAAGATTTGCGCGCCGCCGGGCTGCCGGAACTGGTGAATGAGGAGCTGGGCTGGCGGGTGGAGATTGCCGATTTTGACGGCCGTTGGCCGCACATGCACACCAAGATGATGATCGTGGACGGGAAAACGGTGATGGCCGCCGGTTTTAATTACAGCTACCTGCATTTTGCCGGCGATCACCCCTCTGACCGGGGCATTGGTATGTATGACCTGGGCATTCATATCACCGGGCCGGTGGCGCAGGCGGCGCGGGCGGCTTACGATGACCAATGGTCACAATCTGACCAGTTGGTTTGTGCGGAACTGGTGGGTTTTGCCGAAAATGTGTGGCGGCGGGTGTGTCGGGAACGCACGGCCGTTGCCGACCACATACCGGAAGTGCTGCGTTTGTACGTCCCGAAAGATGCCAGCAGTTACGCCTTCCCCATGTATCGCACCGAAAAATATCTGGCGGCGGATGCGGCCGTTGTTGCCGCCATCAGCGCCGCCGAAGAGAAGATTGACATTTTCCAGGTCAACTTTTCGTTGGAACTGCTGTGTACGGCCGCTATCGTTTTTCAGGGAATTTGTGACTATGACAACAACGCCCTGCCATTCCTGGAAGCAATTGTAGAGACAGTAGAAGCTAAACGCGTTCCGGTGTGTATCCTGGTGGAAAGAGAGCCGATGAACAGCGCGGAAAACCGGGTGGCCATTCGGGCGCTGGTGGATGAGTTGGCAGAACGCGGCCTGCAAGACCTGGTGGAAATTCGCTTTTACAGCGGCAAAATCCACAACAAATCACTCAGCATTGATGATGCCTTTTTGATTATGGGCAGCCAGAACTTCCACTACAGCGCCTGGGGCAGCCACTATTTCAGCCTGACGGAATTTAACATTGGCACAGATGACCCGCAGGCGATAGAAGATTTTCAAGACACCTTTGAATATCGCTGGGCCAACAGTATTCCGGCAGAGGAGTTGATGCCGGGGTTGGGTAATTGAGTTGCAGCCATAAACCTTTAGG
>CAADGU010000184.1 GCA_900696625.1 uncultured Chloroflexota bacterium
GTCTACCTGGAAGAAGTGTTTCTGCGCCAACAACACGGCCGTGTCTACGAAAACTACTGCCAACAGGTCCCCCGCTGGCTCTAGCACCGCCGCAAGCAGCCTGCTACGCCCCGGCCGACCAGCCGCAACTGCTAAAAGCGTTGGAAATCCCCACCCCACAACGAGATAATGTAAGTGAATAGACCAGACCCTAAGGGTTTTGGAAACCCTTAGGGTCTTCCCACCGCACCCAAAAACATCCGATTTTCAAGTAACCTTTGGTTGCCAAAATCGCATGTCTCCCCCATCCCTTCTTGACGCCTCCATTCCCCTCCGTTATCCTCCCCTTCATATGTAAATTCGACATTTCGTTTTCCCAAGATGGGATTCAATTGATTTATGTCAATTGGTTGTGCAATGAGTCCGCCTAATAAATAGTTAGACCTTGAGTAATTTGTTTTGCGTGGTAGCCAGGAATGCAAAATCCAATTTTTATTTCTTAACCAAAAGAGTTCCAACAAATGGTTACAGTACCTGATCTAATAACCTCCCTCTGTGAATCGTATCATTTTACGCATTCGTTAGGGCATATACATAATATGTTTATGTGTATCGAAAAAGGGCAAACTTTAGAGCAAGTTGTTGAAAAACCAACAATTTACCTATGCATAGATAAACAAGTTAATAAAGATGAAGTTATTGCTGGATTCCATAATTATTTCAAAGAAAGTTCAGGACTAAATTTATTAGTAGGTGCTAAAGGTGAATTATTTGCTTGTCCCAAATGCACAAGAAAAATGACCAACTTTTCATTTCCAGATCATCTCAAAGAGAAACATAGGTTTCTATTGATTGCAGTGGATTTTGCCGCGTGTGCTGATAATCTAGAAAAGAGGCTATCGAGAAATATACAAAAAGGTCAAATTCTTCCAACCGAACAGATAGATATTTTGGAACAGCTTTTGAATAGTTCGACAATTAAATCCCTTTATCGCTCTGCAACTGCTGGCGAAAAGAGAAAAATTCGTGCATTGACGTATAAAAAGTTTGTGAATTTTGAAGATGAACTCAATAAAGCGAAAATAAATCAAGAAATAAGTCCGTCGACATTAAGGTATGCTATAGAGGTACAGAACACCATACGAAATGCTATAAAAGCCAAACGTATTATTGTAATAAAAAAGAAACGTAAGAAGAAATATGTGGAGAATAGATCGCAAATTTTTTCTGGTGGGCTTCCAGGATTAGGTAAAAGAAATTAGTGTATTATGCTTAATAGTTTGTTGAGATTTCTGTGGACAGAAAAGACCCCGGGGCCGGTATCCACTTTACTGTTTTACGGAGTTGAGCTATGTCGCCTTAATGGGTGACAAGGAAAATATATGATGGCAAACCCGGTAACAGAAACAGTGGGGGGAGAACCGTATGAGTATGTCCCGTTGGGGAAGTATGTGGTGCGTGCGCCTGGGGTTTGTGACGGCCGTCCCATGTTCAAATATACGCGCATCGAAATCACGGGAACGCTGGAACGGTTAGCGGCCGGCGAAACGGTAAAGTAGTCTCGATGACCCGGCACTGCAAACAAAAAGAGGCGTCAGGTTCTTGTAACCCGACGCCCCTTACTGTTTACCGATAACCGATCACCGGCTACGAACCAAGTCGTTTCTTAAACTCCGCTGACAGTGCCGGCAGCACTTTGAACAGGTCGCCTACAACGCCGTAGTGTGCCAGTTTAAAGATGGGCGCGTCCCCGTCTTTGTTGATGGCCACAATGACCTTCGAGGTGCGCATACCGGCCTGGTGCTGGATGGCGCCGCTGATGCCGCAGGCAATGTACAAATCCGGGCTGACGGTTTTACCCGTCTGCCCCACCTGATGCTCATACGGAATCCAGCCTGCGTCTACGGCCGCGCGCGACGCACCCAACGCCGCCCCCAGCGTATCCGCCAGTTCCTTCACCGGGGCGAACCCTTCCGGGCCACCCACGCCGCGCCCACCAGAGACGATGATGCTGGCGTCGGTCAGGCTAACGCCGCCTTCTTTGCCCGCAAACCCAACCAATTTGGTGGGGATGTTGTCTTCACTGACGACGGCGCTGACCCATTCGGCCGTACCGCTTTTGCCCACCGGCTCTGCTTTGGGGAAAGCGCGGCTGCGCAGGGTGATGATTTGCAGCCCCTCTTTGACGTTGACATCGGCCAGCAGTTTGCCCGCGTAGACGGGGCGGGTCACTTTGACCACACCGCCTTCCACTTTCAGGTTAATGCCATCAGCCACAATCCCGGCATCCAGGTCAGCGGCAACCCAGGCAGCCAGGTCACGGCCGTAGGTGCTGCCACCCACCACAAATACCGCCGGCTGCCGTTCGCCCACCAGTTTGGCCGCTAACGGCCCGGCCGCTTCCACCCGGAAATGGGCCAGCGTAGCATCATCCGCGCCGACCACAGCGTCCACGCCCAGATTAAAAGCAGCGTCGGCCACGCCAGAGACGCCCTGCCCCAATACCAGACCGGTGAGCGGTTGGCCCAACCCATCGGCCACTTTCCGCGCCGCGCCAATCGCTTCCTGGGCCACGGCCGGAATTTCACCCTGTTTGTTTTCCACAAATACCCATACGCCGCTCATATCACCTTCTCCTCAAACAGTTTGTCGGCCAGGATGCGCGCCTGTTCTTCGACGCTATCGGCCGTAATCATTTGTACGCTCCCTACACGCGGCGGGATGGCGTAAATGCTGGCCCAATCCACCTTGCTGGCGGCTGCGCCTGCGCCGCCGTCAACGGCCAGGTCGCCTGCACCCCAGGTAGGGATTTCGGCGCGGCTGGCTTTGCGAATGCCCATGAGTGAGGGGTAACGCGGCTCGTTGATCTCCTTGACCACGCTGATGACCACCGGCAGGTTGGCCGTGACCGTCTCCTTGCCATCGTCCAGCAGCCGTTCCACCGTGATTTTGCCGCCGCCGACTTCTTTGATGGCGGAGACGTAGGTGAGCGGCGTCCAACCCAGTTTGCGGGCCACTTGCATGGGGGTGAGGCCGGTGTCGCCATCAATGGCCTGTTTGCCAAAAATGGCAATATCCACGCCGCCCACTTTGTTGATGGCTGCCGCCAGGATGCGAGCAGTGCCGGTGGTGTCGCTGCCGCTAAAGGCGGCGTCGGATACCAGGATGGCTTCGGTGCAGCCCATGGCCAGGCTGGTTTTCAACGCTTCCTGGCTTTCTTCTGACCCGGCGGTGAGGACGATAACGTCCGTGGCGCCGTGATTTTCCTTGAGGCGAATACCCTCTTCCACAGCGTATTCGTCCCAGGGGTTGAGGACGTTGGGCTTGCCGCCGGGATCATCCCATTTGACATTGCCGCCCGCGTCTACGGTGAGTACGGCCGTGGTGCTGGGCGTTTGTTTGATGCAGACTACTACTTTCATGTATGTTCCTCCAGATATGAGGAGATTGGGAGACTGGGAGATTAAGAGATTGAACAATCTCTTAATCTCCCAGTCTCCCAATCTCAGATTTCCATTAAGAGCGATTCGTTCAATGCCACAAATCGCTGCGCAAATTCTTCATTTTCAAAAGCAAAGGTGGTAGCGCGCCAGGAGAAATTTTCGATGCGGGCCGATTGCAGAACAGCCTTTTTCTGCGGCAGGTAGACCTGGTGTATCTGGCGGCGAAAGATGGTGAAGATAACGGCCGTGACCACCCCACCCACCATGATACCGGCTAACAGGCGCACGGCCGTAGCCAATCCCGGCGGCAAGACAATAAAAACGGCAAACAACGTCACCAAAAAGGCCGCGCCACCCACCAGATACTTAAGCCGCGTCAACCGCTCCTCTTCCATCGAGCGGCGGCGCAGTTGGGCCGCACAATCGGCGCACACAGGCACGTCAATCAGCCGTGTGACGCGGCTCAACCGCTTGCGAATGGTCATGGCATGGGGCGCGGGTTGGCCGCAATGCACACAAATGCCGGGGAATTCCACGATTTCTTGGGGACGAACTTTGATTTTGACTTGAGCCATAGGCTTGTGTTGCCTCGCGCATACAATGGGTGGGCGAACTCAAAATTTGAGTGCATACTCAGATTGTGCAAATTATAACGATTACAGGGGAGGCTGGCAACACGACGCAGTGCGTTATAAATGGCTACGCAAATTCAGGGTTGGTAATGGAATGAAAAATGTACGCTGCTCCATTAGTGGGATGCTATCATGCTGGATGAGTTATTGTCAATGAGCCGGTTAAGATGGCGGTGGGGGGTGGTCACGGCCGTGTACCTGCTGACCATCCTCGCTTTTTACCTGTTGTGGCGGGGGGTGTGGCCCTGTTGTGCATCGCGGTGGTTGGCGATTACGGCCGTGACCGCTGCCTATTGCCTTTGGGTGGTGTGGCGACATTTGCCGGAGAACCATCGCCCCGGCGAAATTGATTTGCTGCCCCGTTTCGGCTGGGGCAACCGGCTGACGCTGCTGCGCGGGCTGGCGATCAGTCTGGTAGCGGGTTTCTTGTTTTCGCCCTGGCCCGGCGGTTGGTTGGGCTGGCTGCCCGCCCTCCTCTACACCATCGCCGACTTCGCCGACTATGTGGACGGCTACGCGGCCCGCATCACCAACCACGCCACCCGCCTCGGCGCACGGCTGGACATGGAATTTGACGGGTTGGGGCTGGTCATCGTGACCCTGCTGGCGGTGTGGTATGGGCAGCTTCCGCCCTGGTATTTGCCCATTGGACTGGCGCGGTACTTTTTTGTCTTTGGCCTGTGGCTGCGGCAAAAGCGGCGCCTGCCGATATACGACTTGCCGCATAGCAAGCACCGGCGCATCTTTGCCGGGTTCCAGATGGCGTTTGTGAGCGTGGTGTTGTGGCCGATTGTGCCCGCGACGGGGGCGGCCATTGCCGGGACGTTGTTTGCCCTGGCCACGTCGGCCAGCTTTTTGCGGGATTGGCTGGTAGCGATTGGGGGGATCGATCCGGCCACGGCCGTGTACCGGCGTTGGCAGCGGCGGGTGTATAGGGTCACGACCATTTACTTCCCCCCTCTGTTTCGCCTGGTTCTCCTGATTTCTCTGGCTTATATTTACATAAATCTTGATACAGATAGTTGGGTGGCGCTGTTTACCACCCGGTGGCTGCCCAGGCCAGACGTGCTGGCGCAGGTGTGGCTGGTGGTGGGTGTGGTCACGGCCGTGCTGATCATCCTGGGCATCATGGGGCGGCTGATGACGCTGCCGCTGTTGTTTCCGTTGGGGTTTACGCTGCTGGTTTTAGAAGGCACAGGTACATGGGCGCTGCTGGCTTTGGTAACGGCCGTGACCTGCACCATCCTAATCCTCATCCTGGGTACTGGCGCACTCTCAATTTGGCAGCCGGAGGAAAAGTGGCTGGTCTGGCGGGCTGGGGAAGGGTAAATGATTTACCGACAGCCTGCTAGATGTTGACGTAGGTGTCAAGAAATTCACGGATAGGGGGATTCACAACGTCAGGATGGGTCATATTGACGGCGTGAGCTGCACCCTTAACACGGACTCTACCTTTGCCGTTGGGGAACAACTCATAGAGACGATCCGCCAATCCGACCGGCGTTCCTAAATCATCGAGGCCATGCACAGATAGGACGGGAACATCTATTTGCCGAATCTCTTCCTCGGTCAGAATGTTTCTGGCCAGTAACGCATTCATGGTGTGGTACATCGCCTCGCCAGGAAAACGCTCCCAACTGGGTCGCCAGCGCGCCCAATGCTCACCAAAATGTTCCTTACTACCGATTAGCAGGTTCATCAGGGGTTCAATCAAAAAGTCTTGCGCCCCATTTTCGCGCCAGGCATCGCGTAGGGTTTTATAATTGTCGTTAAACTCTTTCGCGCTAATATCCATGCGGGTACTCATTAAAACCATGGCGTGAACGCGCTGTGGGTGGCGAAGCGCCAGGCGAACTGAAGCGTAAGCGCCTTGCGACATGCCCATGAGGGTCACTTTTTCGATGCCTAAATGGTCAAGCAAGCCAATGCAATCGGAAACGATATCATATAGATCAAACGCCTCACCATCCCATTTTGTTTGCCCAAAGCCGCGCGTATCTAACTGGATACAGCGGTAGTCAGGTGTAAGCATGTCTACTTGTGACTTGAACATTGTATGGTCAAA
>CAADGU010000185.1 GCA_900696625.1 uncultured Chloroflexota bacterium
GTCAGCCGCTCAATATGCAGGTCTGTGATGTGCAGCAGACGCAGAGGCGGGCTGCCCGGTTTCATCCGGTCGGTAAACATGAGGAACTCATTCATCCGCAGGCGGAACGGCTCAATTTCCGTGCCCCAAATAAGCGCCGCCAGACCAATGAGCTGCACCCCAACAAAGAGGCCAAGCCCTGGTTGCGCACCCAACCAACGAGCTAACAGGGCGATAACGGCCGTTGCCGCCAACCGGGGCAGCGCCAACACCACAAACTGCGCCTGCCAGGGGCCATAAGAAATGCCGCGCCGGGGCAGCGAGCGCAGCAGCAGCATATCGGCGGCCAACATGACGGCAGCGAATAACGTGACCACACCCGCCGAATTTTTATCGCCGGCTAACAGAACCCAGCACAAACCCGCCAACCCACTAAAAGCCAGCCACAGCAGCAACAGCGCCCAATCCGGCCAGGTTGCCGGTTGGTGAAAAAAGAGCATAAGCTTGTGCAGCCCCCCTTCAGCCAGAATGTCTACTTCCGGGTCAGCAATCGCCTGGGGTTCTTCCAGCTGCTCGTCAAACAGTCTCGTCTCTTGCACCATTCACTCCTGTTTACACCTCATTGGAACAACAGGATCGTGCGACATCATTCTTACCGTTGTTCTTAAATTTGCCAAAGTGAACGGGACAGTAACACAGTCAATTTATGCGCCAGATTTGATTGTGCCGGGAATGGTCTGGTAGAGGGTTAACCATTCGGGCAAGGTCAGGGTTTCGGCGCGCCGACGGCCGTCCACCTCCGCTGCTGCCAACCATCCTCCCACTTCCTCTTTGCCCAGCCCCAACTGGCGCAGGTTGTTTTGCAGTTGTTTGCGCTTCTGGCTAAATCCGGCGCGAGCGATGCGGAAAAACGATTCTTCCTCGGCCAACGACAACGGCCGTGCCCCCATTAATTCCACACGCACTACCGCCGAATCCACATCCGGGCGCGGCCAGAAGGCGCCCGCTTTGATGGTGGTGATGGTCTGCACACGGCCGTAAAACTGCACACTGACCGCCAGCAGAGACATATGGGGGGGTACGGCCGTGAGCCGTTCTGCCACCTCTTTTTGCACCGTTAATACCATCATCTCTGGTTTGTGCGCCGCCGCCAGCAAATGGCGCAAGATGGCTCCGGTGATGTAATAGGGCACATTGGCGACCACTTTGTACGGCCGTGTAAACAACACACCCGGTTCCTGCGCCAATATGTCCCCATGAAGAATCTGCACATTCGTCAGTCCCGCTAATTCGTTGTGCAATATGGGCAAGAAACGGTCATCCAACTCCACCGCCACCACCCGCCGCGCCCGCTGCGCCAGCAGCCGCGTCAACGCCCCCAACCCCGGCCCAATTTCCAGCACCTCATCCACCGCGTTCACATCGGCGGCGTCTACAATCCGCGCCAGCACATTCTCATCAAACAAGAAGTTCTGTCCCAGGCTTTTTTTTGGTTCCAGTTGGTAGCGTTCGAGCAGTTGTTTGGGGTGCATGAAGAAGGAGATGGGGAGATTGGGAGATTAGGAGATTGGTCAATCTTCCAATCTCCTAATCTCCAATCTCCATTACGGCAGCGCCTCCGGCAGCAGAAAGTTAATATCTTCCAGCGGCGGGATGGGGGTGAGGTAGTACACATCAACTGTGCCCGACCAGGGGATGTAAGCGTCTTCGGCATAACCGAGGTCAATCCAACGGCCGTGAACTCCCCCGCCCGTATCCCCGGCATACCCCACGCCATAACCGGGCACGTAAACCCAGGTGCGCCAGGGCACAATGGCCCGGTCTACGGCTACCACTCCCTTTTGCGCCGGTAGACCACTGGCGGTAATGCCGTAATCGGGCGCTTCTAGTGGTTTGCCTGAACTGCCCGCATGGTAGGAAGTGACGCGCATCGTCACCACCCGCCAGTATTGCAGCGCGCCATCGGGTGTATTGAGGATGCGGGTGACAATTTTGGTGCCATAACCGACCACTTCTGTCACCGGCTCCCGCGCCACCCATTCCCCATCCACCGTCTCACTGACGGCCACGCCATTTTCATAGCGCACCCGAATCCGCTGCCGCAAGATACCGGCTATGCCAGGGCTAACCACCTGCTGCGTATCAATTTCCAGGCGCTCGTCTGCCTGGTAGATGGTCTGGTAGGCAATCGGTTCATCGGCCAGACGGAAATCTTCGGTGACGCGCACCACCTGAATGGTGGCATTCGGCTGCAAAGGCGTCTCCGGGCCGGGCAGCGCGTAATCGCTGCCAATCAGAGTGACGCCGCTGTCGGCCAACACATCCAGCGCGTTGGTGTGGGCGGTGCGGGTGGTGATGGTACGGCCGTCCACCAGAATCGTCACGTTAAAAGCACGCCGCACGGTAATAGTCAGGCCTTCGGTAAGGGGGGTATGGGGCGCTGGCTCCGTGCTGTCCAGCGGTTGCAGGGTGATGCCGGCTGCGGCGACGGCCGTGCCCACCGTCGTGGCCCCGGTACGCACCGTCTGGCGCTGACGGCCGTCGTGAATGGTGATGGTTACAAATTTGCCAATTTCCAGGGTGTGGGGCAACGGCCGTGTGGGCAACGCTTCCACCGGCACGCGCACACCATCGGCAAAGATGGGCACATCGGCCGCTGGATTCAGCCCAATTTCGGCCAGAAAACCAGCCAGATGCGGCTGGTGGCTAAAGTAGGTGTGGACGCCTACGGCCGTGCGCACCGTTACAGCGCGCGCGCGTTGGATGCTGATGGTTGTGGCCGGTGGGGCTTTCTGGGGCGGGATGACCACATCCTCTGGTCGCAACGTCACCCGCGCCGCCGCCAATACCTCGGCCACCGTCCGGTAACGACCGGTAAGCCGGGCAATCTGCTGGTCGCCATCCATCACCACATACTCCTCTTGCGCCAGCATGTACCCGGCTGCTGCCAGACTGGCCAAACCCAACAGCAGAAAGAGAATCACCAGGACGGTTGACAGACGATTACGGGTGCGCATAAAAAAAAGAGATTGGAGATTGGAGACCAGAGATCACAGGCGTCACGTAATCTCCAATCTCTAATCTCCAATCTTTAATCGCCAATCTCCCGATATATCCATGGAACCGATGACCACCAGGTTGTCCTGGGCGCCCGAAAGAATCGCCTTAGTGCTGCTTCTTTCCAGACCTGACACGGTTCGGCGGCTTTCGCCGCCAGGGACCCAGTGCTCACCGGTCTCATAGATACATCTGTTAATGAAGCGACTGGAATCGTAACAAAAACCCCCCCGCCGGTCAAATGCAGGTGAGAAAAAGAAGAGGGTATCTGAACCCAGATACCCTCTTGCTATACGTAGTCAAGAACCGGCGCGCAACCGGTTCTTGACTGGCGCTAAAGTTACTACGGTTTCAGAATGATGGGCAGGTAGATCAAGTTGCCGGGTGCAGCCGCCACAGTGACAGTCGCCGAAGCGGTCGCAGTAGCAACATCACTCGGCCCGGCATTGTATGCCGTCCAGATGGCCGTGTTGGTCGTGTCGGCCGTAATGGTTGCCGTGATGGTCAGACCGGCGGCCACGGTGTCTACGCTTGCCCCTGGCAACAGGTCATAGGGCAGGGCATTAAGCAGCGCGCCCAACTCATTATCAACCAGGTCATGCAGCCCTAGCGCCACGTTACCGGTATTGGTGACGGTGTAGCAGTAGTAAACAGTCGTGCCAGACTCTACCGTGATGCTCGTGGTGGCGGCGCAGACGCCTGGCGTGGTACCTACCGTTTTCACCAGCGTGATGGCCGGCACGGGCACGGGTGTCACGTTGACTGTAGCCGAGTCTGTGGCCGTAGCTTCGTCGCTCGGCCCGGCATTATACGCCGTCCACGTGGCCGTGTTAACCGTCGTAACACTGATCGTGGCAGTCACCGTCAGGAAGGCAGATGCACCCGGAGTAAGTGCATAGGAGAAGCCATCCAGGATAGTACCTAACTCGCTGTCCACCAGGTCGTGCAGGTTCAGCGTGACGTTACCGGTGTTCTCGACCTCATAACAGTAGTATACCGTTGTACCAGACGCGACCGTAATCTCGTCCGTGGTGGCGCAAACACCTGAGTCTGTACCCACCGTCTTTGTCAGGCTAATGGCCGGTACAGGAGCAGCTATATTAACAGTAGCCGAGGCTGTGGCTGTGGCTTCGTCGCTTGGCCCGGCATTGTACGCCGTCCAGGTGGCGGTGTTGGTGGTGGGTACGTTGATCGTGGCGCTAATGGTGAGACCGGCGGCTACCGTGTTCACACTGCTGCCCGGCGTCAGGGCATAGTTGAGTCCGGTGAAGATCGTGCCTAACTCATCATCTACCAGATCGTGCAGGTTCAGCGTTACGTTACCGGTGTTCTCGACCTCATAACAGTAGTAAACCGTCGTGCCCGCCGCCACCGTGATCTCGTCCGTGGTGGCGCAAACACCTGCGTCCGTGCCCACTGTTTTTATCAGGCTGATAGCCGGCGCGGGGCCTTCCACAACTTGCAGTTCGACCGGCACAATCACCAGGCTCGTACCGTTGCCGGGGCCAACATCTGGGTCATTGCTGGCCACACACAGATTGGCTGTGTATGTACCACCCGCCAGACCGGTCGAGTCAAAGGTCACGGTGACATCGGTGCTTGTGCCGCCGCCATTGCTGCCACTGGTGGGGTCTACACTCAACCAGGGCACGTCACTGGGGTTGCTGCAATCGGACAGCCCCTCGATGATGAAGGGCAGACCTTGCGGCCCAACATCAACCAGGTCAGCCCAGCCAGCAGTAGTAAATTGCATGGCATTACCTGTTGTGGTCTGGCCCAGAATAGAGATGGGGGGCGCCCACGGGCCAGAAGCCAATGTACCGTTTGCCTGCCAGTCCACCCAGTAAGTTCCGGGCGGCAAGAAGGTGTTGATGTCAGTGACATTCGCCATAATGGGCCGGTCTGTGGCGCTCAGGGCAGTATCCAGCGTGCGGTAGATGTTTGACCAGCCAGTGGCGGTCATGCGGTTGGTGGTGGTGTCGCCAAAGACCACGTTGCTGTTGGGATCATTGGGTGGCCCATCCCAGATACGCAGGTTCACGGCCGTAAACGTGGATGTGGTGCTGGAGCCGGTCTGGTAGCCAAAGAAGGTAATGGTGTTAACAAACCAGCCGCCGCCGGTGACGGTGAAGTCATCGGCTACGCGATTGCCGGCGGAAACCTGATTACCAAAGCCAAACGTACCCATACCCAGGGCTGTTTGTAAGGCGCTCACATCAGCGCCGCCCGCACCGCCGCCGGGATGGGTGACCAATGGGCCGTTGTCATAGAGGATGTCTTCGGGGACGCGCCAACTGCTCAGGGCCGGTGGAGCGCCGGCGGGCTGCCCATTGCTCAAGGCAGCGGCGCTGGCATCTTCACGGGCCACGGTGGCGTCGCCACCGGTTGTCAGGGCAGAGAGTACGGCCGTTGGCTCTTCGGTAATGTTCCAGGTCAACGTACCATCGCCGGTGTTGGCAATAGTCAACGTCTGGGTGGTGGTGGTGTCTGGGTCCTGGGTGCTGTTCAAGCTGAGCGGGTCTACATCAATGTTTTGGATCAACACATTGACGGTAGCCGTGTCTGTGGCTGACGCACTCTCAGGAACAACCTCATAGAACAAAATGGCCATGCCATCTTGCAACACCGGCTGGTTAAAGGAGTATTGCAGGGCGGTGGTGGCATCTTTGTTGATGCCAACAGTGGCGGAAGCGCCATTGTTCAATAACGGATCACCCAAGTCCACATCCAGGTATTGGAACTTAATTTCGTTGCTGCCTTCAAATAACAGCACCTGGAATGTCACCGTGTCGGCAGCCGCCGAGCCGGGGAAGTGGGGCCGCTGATACCATTCAACAATAGCAATACGGTTGGGGGCCGTGCCCTGCACTTCCCAGTAAACATTGCCCTGCTCATCGTCCAGATCATCCCAGAAGGGGAAGATGGTCAGGGGATGAGCGGCGTTGGGCAGTGCCGCGTTGGTGATACCCACATCGCCGGTGGTAGCGTTAAACCGGATGCCGCCGTTATTGCCTACCCGCAGGTCGCTGGAGGTGACGCCATAGAAGGTGAAGGGGAAGGGAAGGGTGATATTGGCTTCACTATCATCAGTCAAGTTCAGAGGTGTGCCGGTGGTGTTGATGGAAATGTAATTAAACGGCGCCTGATCATCATAAACGTAGTCACCCAGGGCGGTCACGGCCGTCCAGGTAGCCTCATTGGTGACGGTGGATACCACTACCTCTGGAACGATTACCTCCGGCGAGAAATCTCCAGGCGCCAGCGTATAGGGGAAGTCATTGAGAATGACGCCCAGTTCCGTGTCTACCAGATCATGGAAGTTGAGCGTGACCGTACCGGTGTTTTCTACCTGGTAGCAGTAATAAACTTCGGTGCCCGCCAAAACCGTGATCTCATCCGTTGTGGCACAAACGCCGGGCGTGGTGCCCACCGTCTTGCTCAGGCTGATGGCAGCGTTGCCCCCTGTCGGTTCACAGGCCGTAACAGTCACATCATCAATCGCCAGACCGGCATAATTGACGGTCGTGTCACTGCTCAGGTTAAAGACAGCCTCTATACTCTGGCCGGCATAACCGCTGATATCTGCCCAATGTTCACCCCAACCGGCACTCATGGGAACTGTTACCGCGGGACTGCCGACAGAGGCATTCATAGTTGCGTCTAGCCAATCCCACAAGCGCGTGGGGTTAGCGCCGCCTACTTGCTGCACCTGTATATAGGCATTGTCAAAGGTAGCACTCTCAATCTGGTGTTTCTGCGCCCACTGCATAATGATGGGGCCGGTCAGGCCGGTCAGATCAATAGCCGGTGAGAGCAAGGTTTGATTACTGCTGGCATTGTAGGTACCGGTGAGGTCCGTTACCCAGCAGTTGACGCCGCTGTTGCAGGTAGTAATGGGCACAAAGGTGGGTGTACCCCACTGCCATTCATCCTGCACGCCGGAGCTGGTAAAGTTGCCATTATTTGCCTCAAAATCGGTGCTAAAGACAGTCACCGGCTGTGTTCCGGTGGGGCATGATGGCAGCGGTGGCGGTTCACAGATGGTCAGGCCCCAGCTTTGCAGCACACCACCGTCACCGGCCGCATCATCGTATACCCTCAGCGTCCAGTCGCCGCCGGCGTTCTGGCCGTCAAACCAGCCCAGGCGATAAGCCGGGAGTTGTTGGAACACTATACCGCTCAAGACAGTGAATAGGGAGGGGATAGCGGCTTCATCATCCAGGGTCAGGTTCATCTGCTGCTGCGTATTGGCGCCACGGTCATTGAACAGAACAACCTCGTTACCGCCAGGGGCCACCAATACCACATCCACATCAGGCATGAAGGTATGGGTGAGGACAATGGTAGCGTCCAGATCCGCAATGCGCGGGTTGCCCGGCACCGACAGGGTTGAGGTCACCAGACCAGGCCCGTCGGGGATGGTAACCGGCACGTCGGTGCTGGTGTACGTGGTACAATTGGCGGTTGCTGGTACATGGGGAAATACAGAAACAGCTAGATGATACGTCGAAAGCGGGGTGCCGGCCGCAGTAGGATGATCGACGTAAACGTAATAGGTACCGGCCTCCTTCACCGTCAAGAAGAAGGCTTCGGAGTTGGGTGAGGTAGTATTGGCATCATTGACCACCAAAATGTTTAGCGGATTGCCAAACGCGCCCAGGCCGAAACGGCCGTTCCATGTTGTACCCCCATCACGCTCCGGATCCAAATCCAGGCTCAAGAAGACGGTATCACCGGCATTCAGGGCAAACAAGAAGACGTCGTTGTCGGCCGCCGGATTAACGGTGCCGGTTACCCAGCCAGAGGCGGGTAAAGGCTGCCCGCCATCGGTGGTGTTATTCGGTTCGGTTTCGGCCACCGGGCTGCCGCTTTGCAGTTGAAAGTACAGGTCGTAGGGGCGTATAGTAGCGGTGGCAGAGGTGGAACGCACACGGACGTAGTAAGTGCCGGTGGCCGGCAAGGTGAGGCCCGCAATGCTAGAGGAGCTGGCGCCAAATGAACCATCATTGACATCCGTTTCCAGAATTGTTGTGCCGTCTACATCATAAATGTCCAGGGTACTATCCGTGCCACCAGGGGAAAAGGAAGTCATCGTTGCCGCATAGACGCGATCCCCTGCCTGGGCGGTAAAGGAAAAGAAGTCAATGTCACCAGCAGGGAACGCGTTGCCACGTACCACAGCACTGTTGCCACCCAGGGCGTTAGCTGTGGCGGGCGTATCATTCGGTTCCGTTTCGTACACGGAAATAGCGCCCAGAGGGGCCACCAGACGAGTGGCCGGCACATTGCCAATAACGCTACCCCCTACTTCTAATACGGATATTTCGGCGGTATCTGCCGGCTCTGCGGCGGGGATTTCTTTTTCCGGCTGGCCTGTTTGGGCAATGCCTGGGGGGGCACTGGCAAACGCCAGCGAGAAAAAGGTGAGACTCAACAGTACACCGACAAACAACAATACTAAGATAAGCGGTTGTTTCCTCATGGTTTTCTCCTTTTGATTGATTGAGGTGATAAGGGCGCCCCAATGGCGCCCCAAAACACAAGAACAGAAGTGGCAGCAGTGTAAATATGAATGAGAAGTGAGAGAAGTCATAAAAAGTATAACCATGAACTTCTGCCTTGTAAATAAATTCAGGCAATTTGGGGTGCCGGTTTTGCGTTGATGTCAGAGAGGAGTTCGCGCATCGCGCATCACGCTTCACGTTTCACGTTGGTCCACACGAAATCCTGACGACCCAGTCTCTCCATCGCTTCCTGGCGGCGTTCCCAGGGCACAAAGAGGTGGTCGTGGTAATAGGCGGAAACGGGGTTGACGGGGATGCCGGCCTGGGCCAACTGCGCGGTGATGGCTGCCAGAAAACCTACGGCCGTCAACGCCGAATGAACCGTCAGGGTAATGCAGGCCCACGTGCTGTCAAACGATAGGCTGCAGGCGATGGCCTGTTCCTGGCTGGCAATCACCGTGACCCCTTCTTCTTCCCAGAATGTACCCAGCGGCACAAAGGGCAGGGCTTGGTAAGCATCCGGGGTGAGGGTGGTAAAGATATACGGCCGTAGCTGCAAAACCGGCTGCATTGAAGCCAGTAGACGTTCTAAATCTGTTTCGCCATTCATAGGGGAATTGGTTTGAGGTCGGCGCGTTTGTAGAGGGGGTGTCCGGGACGGCCGTTCTTTAACTTTACCAGGCAGTGTGGCGACCGCAAAAACGCTAACACCGCTTCATCTCTTTTTTGGTATGCGCCTCTAGCGCCCCAGGCACACACCGTCAGCGCCGCTTCACTCTGAAGTTTCTGCAACCAGTCATCATTTTCCGGGCCAACCGCATCGGCCACCTGATATAGAGCCGCCGGATCGGTTGACCGGTAGGCAAACAAGTTGCCGATTAAAAGCCCACCATACCCCCACCGCCGGGCATACTGGATGCACACACGCGATGTGTGGTCGTCCAACTCCCCATCCGCCACCGACGGATTCAAACAGACAAACAAA
>CAADGU010000186.1 GCA_900696625.1 uncultured Chloroflexota bacterium
CCGAGGTTTTGCTAGAAGTTGTCACGCCGCCAGATGCTGAATTGGCAGAACGGCCGTTCCTGGTCACAGTCATCACCAACAGCGATGGGCAGGATATGGCTACGGCTTCGCTAACCCTGTTTAATGGATTGGAAATCGGTATCAACCCGCCCGAACAAACAGCGCCGACGGGCACAGCCGTGGCTTACACCCTGACGCTAACCAATAGTCAATCGGCAATGGTCAATTATCAATTGGCGGCGGATGGGTTGGCAGCGGTGGAACTGCCGGATGAGATTGAAATTCCGGGAGAAACGGCCGTGTCCATTCCCATCACCGTCAGCAGCGCCGCGCCGGGACCGCAGCCGTTTACGGTTACGGCCGTGGGCAGCGGCGGCAGCGACGCGGCCAATGCCGTGCTGGTGGCAACCGGCAATTATGCCATCGGGCTGGCGCTTGACCCTGAAACTGAAGTGGGTGGGCCAGGTGTGCCTACCGGCTTCAACCTGACGGTAACAAACCTGGGCGATGTGGCCGACAGCTACGATCTCTCGCTGGCGCTGCCACCCGGCTGGAGCGGGCAGTTAGATGCCAATGGGACGCCGGTAGACAGCATTGCCCTGCCTGCCCACATCTTCAACAACGCCGATTTGCGGCTGCGGATCACGCCGGAGGTAACGGCCGTGCCGGGCAGCTACGAGTTCAGTGTCACTGCTGCCTCCCAAGATGCCCCTGGTGTACAGAACACCATCACCGCTATGGTGGAACTACTGCCGCTGGGCGTGATACTTTCGATTAACCCGCAGCAGACAACCATGAGTCCGCTGGACAGCGGCCTGTGGCAGGTGACGATTACCAATACCGGCGAGGTGGCCGACAGCTACGATTTGCTGGCGGCAGGCGTCGTCAGCCTGACGGCCGAACTCAGCAGCAGCACGGTGACGCTGGCGCCCGGCCAATCGCAGACGGTGCAATTAACGACTGGGCCGCTGCCGCTGGTGCTGCCGCAGACGTATCCGTTTTGGGTCACGGCCGTGTCCCAGGCTGACGAGCGCATCGCCAATGAAGCCGAAGCAACCATCACCTTTACCGGCTATGAAGGGGTGGCGGTGGCCTGGCTGCCCACCAGCCAGACCGTCACTAACACGCTATCGGCCGACTTTACCCTGGTACTTAGCAACACCGGCAATCTGCCCACCATCTACCAGTTAGGGTTGGTGATGCCCGGCCTGAGCGGCCAACTGCCGGTTACGGCACTGGCCATCCCGGCGCAGGGGACGGCCATGCTGCCGTTGACCGTGCAAGCCGGCGCGCCGGGCACGTACACCCTCACGGCAGCGGCTACTTCGGCAGCCGCCTCAAACGAGGCCACGGCTACGCTGACCATTGTGCAAACGGCCGACGTGCTGGCGGTGGATGCCGGGCCAGACCAGGAAGGCTACGAAGGCAGCCCGCTGGCCTTTAGCGGTGATCTGACCGGCGGTAGTGGACCATACACGATTGAATGGGACTTTGGCGATGGCAGCACAGCGGCAGGCAGCCTGACGCCCATTCACACCTACGCCGACAACGGCAGCTACACCGTGACGCTGCTGGTGACGGACAGTGAGAATCAGGTGGTCAGTGACAGCCTGGTGGTGATAGTGAACAATGTGCCGCCGTTGGTCACGGCCGTAGCTGACCAGACCATTGGCAGTGAGGATATGGTTTCAGGCGTCCTGGCGGGGTTCAGTGATCCGGGGGTGTTGGATACACATACGGCCGTGATTGACTGGGGCGACGGCGTGGTTGCAGCCGGGATAGTTGACCAGGCGGCGGGTACGGTCAGCGGGGCACATACCTATGCCGCGCCAGGTGTGTATACCGTCACCATCACCGTTACCGACAGTGATGGCGGGGTAGGCAGTGATACGCTGCGGGTGACGGTAACGGCGGCGGGATACAAGATTTACCTGCCGATAATTGTTAAGTAATCCATGATGCGTGATGCGTGAGGGTATTTTCACGCATCACGCATCACGTTCATGCATGTCTCGTAAACGGCCGTGACCTGCGCCACATGCTCCTGAATGGTAAACACCGGCTGAATACCGGCCCGCAGTTGCGCCAGTTCAGTTGGTTGTTCTTGCAACCGGCGCAGGATACCGGTCAGCGCGTTGGCATCCCCCGGTGGGAAGAGCAGACCATCAACCCCGGCGTGAATCCGCTCCGGCAGCACACCAATGTCCGAAGCCACCACCGGTACACCGGCGGCAAACGCCTCTTGCACAATGAGCGAGGCCGTTTCATACCACAGGGTGGGCACAACGATCAGGTCAATATCCGCCAGCGCCGCCCATAATTGGGTATGGGGCAGCCGCCCGGCAAAAGTGATGCCGGGATGGTTGGCCTGCTGCTGCAAATGGGCGGCATAGTCAGGGAAGGCGGTGAGGTCGCCGTAGAGGGTGAGGTGGGGGTTTTCAGTAAGCAGTGGGCGGTGAGCAGTGAGCGGTGAGTGGGGGGCAGTGAGTTGATTGAAGGCTTCGATGAGGATGTGGAGACCTTTTTGGGGGGCAATGCCGCCGATGTAGGCGATGTGCAGGCCGTCATGGGCTGTTTTGGGGGGCATGGTGGCGGGCAGATCGAGGCCATGGGGAATAACGTGGATGTTGCCGGCGAGCGTCGCCAGTTGCCGGTAGATGCCGGCGGTGAATTGGGTGGGGGCGATGAGGGCGTTGGCGTGTTGCAAGATGGATTGGGCACGGCCGTGACGCCAGGCAAACAAGGGCGCTATTACCGGCATGAGGGGGTACGCCTGCCCATGCCCCACCCGCGCCAGGGCGCAGCGGGCGCAGTTCAACCAATAGTTTGGCCCCTGGCACACCGTCTCGTCATAGTTGGTGAGCAGTTGGGCGTTAGCACACACATACCAGTAATCATGCAGGGTGATGACCATCGGGATATCGGCGCGGTGAATCTGCCGCGCCAGACCAAAGGGCAGCCCCATCAGATGTTGCACATGAACCACATCCGGCTTTTCCTGTATTAACACCTGGGCAAAAGCGCGGGTGAGCGCCGGATGGTGAAAATTACTGCGGAGAACGGCCGTTGCACTGCGCTCTCCCACGGGGATACGGTAGATTCGTAAGTCGTTATCGGTAATCGGTAATCGGTTATCAGAGGTGGGAGAGGTGGTGGGGGTGAAAAGGGCGACGGAATGGCCTTGCGCCACCTGATGGCGGGCTAACGTCTGCGTATACAACTCCGTACCGCCCACTTTTTCGGGCAGATATTGGTGGATGAGGTGGAGAATGCGCATTTTTTCGTGATGCGTGATGTGTGATGCGTGATCGCTTCTCACGAGTCACGCATCACGCATCACGTCTGGCGGATCATTTCATAATTTGCCAGGATGCGGTCGGCGACGGCCGTCCAGGTGTAGGTGGTTTCGGTTTTGGCACGGCCGTGCTGCCCCAACCTGGTTCGCAGTGCTTCATCCGCCAGCAGTTGGTGGATGGCCTGGCTGAGGCCAGGTACATCGCCAAATTGTACCAGCAGCCCATTGTGGCCGTCATCCACCACGCCGGGAATGCCACCGGCGCGGGCAGCAATAACCGGGACGCCGTGCGCCCACGCTTCCAGCAGCACAATGCCAAAAGAGTCGGTGCGGGAGGGCAGCAGCAGGGCGGTGGCCCCGGCCAGGAGAGCGTGTTTATCGGCGTCGTTGAGGACGCCCAACGGCCGTATCCCCTCCTTCTCGTGTTCATCCAGCCGGGCATAAAAGCGGTCAAATTCGGGGGATGCCTGACCGATGAGCAGCAAGGTGACGGCCGTGCCCTGCTGCCGTAGCGTTAACACCGCCTGCGCCGCATGAATCGCACCCTTCTCCGAACTAACCCGCCCCACAAACAGCACATAAGGCGACTGTACTTGATATTGCGCCAGCAGGGTGGCCGGTTCAGGCCAGACCGGTAAGGGGTCTAAACCAGAGCCAACCACATCCAGGCGCTCTAGCGAGACGCCCCAGGCAGCCAGACCGTTTTTTTCGATGTCTGTCAAGGCCAAAACGCGGTCAGCGTCAGCCAACAGGCGTAGTTGATGTTGCATGGTGGAGTTGCGGGTAACGCGGTCATGCCCGGTGCCCAAATGGGCAAAAGGGGTGACGACAAAGGGGAAGTTCTGCTGCCGGGCAAATTGCCACCCGGCCAGCATGGGCCACTCCCAGGAGATATTGAAACCATGCACCACGTGGAACCGCCTGGGCAGCGATGAGAGAGCGGCTTCCAGACGGGTAATGGGCGGGATATGGCGGGCCATGCGGGTGAGTACGGCCGTCTGCTTGCCGGGCAACATGGAAATCATGACCATCAGTTTGCGCCAGACCATGAGTGCGGGGTGGCCGCCGGGAAACGGCCGTAGCCCACAGCGAATGACTGTGACCCCATTTTCAACGCTGGCTGTTGGCCGCTGGTGGGGTGTACCCTGCCAGAGAGCTTTTTCCAGGGTAGCGGCGCCGGTGACGGCCGTGACCTCATGCCCGCGCCGCGCCAGTTCCGCCGCCAGCGCCGCCACATACCGTTCGCCGCCGCCCGGAAAGGGCGGGTAGGCCGGGGATAGCAACAGAATCTTCATAGGTAAGACCTGTCAGGTCTGTTTCCTCTATTTGAGAACCACCGGCAGGTGTGCCCGGAAAATTTCATCCACCAGGTAAATGGTGATGGCATTTTGCACCGGGCTGTTGCTCACCGGTTGACCACCAACGTCGCCGTTGATGGTGATGGTGCGGTGATTAACGCCATAGTTCAGGCTGGAACGGGGAATGGTGATGGATACGGCCGTCGGTGAACCATCTGCCTGACCATTACTGGGTGAGACGATGACGCTGGTAGGGGCAACGGCCGTCCAGTTAACCGCCTCTTCGCCAAATCCACGAAGAGACACCATCATCTGTACATCGCCATTATCATCAACTTCATGCAGGTGAACCAGTGATGTCGGCGTTACTTGCAGCCGGGGCAAGATAGGATGCCCGGTGCGGGCGGCGTTGTAGCGGTACATGGGCCAGTCGGCGCGGCTGCCAGCGTTGGGCAAATCCCAGGCATACAGCATACTGTTGAAAGCGATCAGTTCCAGTTTGCCATCGTTATCAATATCGCCTAACACCGAATTGTTTTGCATGATGCTGCCGGTATAAAAGACTGGGGCATTGGGCGGGTTTTGGCTGGCGGTTAACTGCTGCCCGTTGCCATCCACAATGGTGACGTTGGCGCCGGTGCGTACAAAAATCTCCATTTTGCCATCGCCGTCATAGTCGCCCAGGATGGGGGTGATGCCCACATTGGCCGGGTTCCCGGCGCCAAACATGCTGCGCGGTGTCATGGGGAAACCCGGCACCGGTTGGCCGTTAGCAAACCAGGCATAGAGCTTCTGATCCATTCCCAGGGCCACTACTTCTTTGGCGCTGTCGCCGGCAATATCGCCAATGGCCGGCGAGGCCGGCGTGGGGCCTGTGGTCACTTTGCCACCCTCCCAACCGGGCAAATCGTTCCCCTGGCTGTCCCAACCCCAGATGCGAAAAGCGACGCTGGGGTGGTCTGGGCTGTTGCTGTAGTAGAAGGTGCCGCCGCCGACGAAGATTTCGAGGGAGCCGTCCTGGTTAATGTCGTATACGGCCGTTGACGATTGCATAATGTCGTGAATCCGTTTGGGAAAACCGGGCAGATGATTGCCAAAGCGGTCTACCACATACAGCGCGCCGCCACAATAATCTTGAGGCCAGGGATGGGGTAGAATCTGGTAGGGGCAGTCCCACCCTTCGCCATTGGGGAAATTGTCGTCAAAATTGCCTTCATCGGTGCTGATGAGGATGTCCAGGAAACCATCGCCGTCTATATCCGCCAGGGAAGCTGACCCCCAAATAGTGTCGGCCAGGTGGCCGGTCAGGCCGCCCCAGTCGGGGAAGCGCAGGCGGTGGTAGCTGTCTATGGGGAAGTGGCTGTCCAGGGCGCCATTGTGATGCAGCACATAGATGCGTTTGTCAAAAGCGCCTACCACAATCTCCATGCTGCCGTCATTATCCAGGTCGCCAATGGCGGGCGTGGAATAGACGGTATCGCGGCAGCCGGAGGGGCTGGTAAATTCGTCAAAGGTGAGGAAGCGCCATAAGAAATTGCCATTGTGGTCATAAGCGATGACGCCGCCCTGGGTGCAGGTGTCGCCATCAATCGCGCCGACGCCGACCACAATTTCCAGATCGCCATCGCCGTCAATGTCAGCGACGGCTGGGGAGGAATGGATTTGTTGGCTGTTGGCAGCCATATCAAAGCGTGGGGCGGTGTCGCGGCGCCAGAGTTCTGTGCTATTGCTGCGCACGGCCACAATCCAGCCATTGCTGGTGGCCAGCACAATATCGGGAATGCCGTCGCCGGTCAGGTCGGCCAGGACGGGGGAGGAAGTTTCACAATCGGGATTGGTACAGCGGTGGGGAATGGGTGCAGTCCAGATGGGTTGCACAATACTGCTGGCGGCCTCGCCAAAACTGGGGGAAACATGAAGGATGAGGAAAAGCGTGGTGGTGATGGTGAATAGGATCATTTTATTTTGTTTAAGCATATAGCGTCTCCTATATTGAGGAACGTGGTTGTACTTTAGATTAGTGATATGAGTATTACTTGTGGGGCGTATGATAATGACTTTTGGTGGTGGTGGGTATAGGTTATGAGTAGGCACGGCCGTTTGTTAAGGATTTGCTACGGAAATAGCCGCGACGGGCGCGAAGAGCGCGTAGTGGAGAGACAGCGACTAATCCTCAATCAATCACCCATTCCTGCAAAAATATGCCCAGCAGCCGTAAATCATCTGATGATTCGGGTGGAGAGGCGTTGGGAATGTCGAAAGAAATGGTATTGTTCTGATCCGAATGCAGGTGTGTGCTGGGGAACGTGAGTTGTTCGGCCGTAAACTCTGTACCAAACGTGACCTGCCCCACGGTTTCCCCGTTGATGGCGACTGTAACGGGTTGTATACCATGTCCACGCGCCTGGATGGTAAGCGTTCGTTGTTTGCCTGGGGCAGACATGGGCACAGGGCCAATGATCAGATCGGTGGTGGGACAAACCGACCAGACGCCATCAGCGCCGGGCAACGACCAACCCACAAAGACGGTGTTCAAGTTTGGGGAGAACCCGGCTGGTTTGAAGACGAGCGGGAGAAAGGTGCGGCTGTGAATTGCGACCGGCGGCGCGGGGGTGGATACGGCCGTGTCATTTTCATCCGTTCGCCACCAGCGCCGCCACCACTCCCAGGCCGGGATGTCCCGCATTTGGATGGCTTCTGTGCCGGATATGTGCTGGCTTATGGTGTAATGGCCCGGTGATACCTTTGACTCGGCCATGACTCGGTCAAAATAGATGCGGTTGCGCTCGCAGATGACCATTGGTGTGGTGACAAACTGGGGAACACGCCAATTAAATAACAGAAATGGGGCCTGCCCCACGTGCGGGGGCACGGTAAAACCGTGAGACATCCACATATGCCGATCAAACATGCCCACGTAGCTGTTGATGGTGATGCTGATGGTGACGGCCGTTAGAAACAATGCCCATACCAGCCAGCGTCCTCGTTGCGCCGGCGCTGATAGCCAAACCTGCGCCGTCAGGAAGGTGAGCAACACCAGACCCGGCAGCATATCCGTCAGCAGGCGGGGGCCAAAGCTAAAACCGCCCCACCAATCAGGAAACCGGGCCACAATCAACACATGCCCCACCACCCAGAAAACAATGAGCCATACCAGGGCATGGCGCTTAAGATGACGCCGGTAGTACAGAGCGCCTAAAATTGACAGCAAGAAGATGGGGCTGTAAACGAACAAACCTCTGGATGGACTCAACAAGAGGCCGTATAGGGCCAGGGGCAGCGGCGTTGTTTGCTGGCTGCTGTAATTGAGTAAACCACCCAACTGGCTCGGCAAATAATAAGGCGGCAGCCACAGGCCGTATTCATAGCGGGAAAAGAGGCTGAAAGAAACCAGTAAAACAAAGGCGGTCAGCGCCGTGAGCCAGAAGTAGCGACGGTGTCTGAGGAAAAGAAAAGCGAGAACCAGGGAAATGAACACGGCCGTTGTCGGCCGGCACAAATACGACAGAAACAAAAACAACCCCAACAACCAGGGCAAAAGTGGGAACGCCGCTTTGTTTTCCAGCCGCACCAGCAGCCATAGACAGACGCTCACACACAAAACGGTGAAATCCTGGTTCCAAAGCGCCGTGCCCAGGGCGCTCATCAGCGTGCTGCCCAAGACACAAACGGCTGCCAGCAGCAGGCTGGACACAGGCGGCAGATAGTAACGCCCGATTCGGTCAAGAACCAGAAAAATAGCCACCACCACCAGCGCCGACACCAGATTTTGGGCGGCGGCGTCATGCGCGGGTACGCTCATACTCTGCCCCATAAACAGAAAGGGGAGTACAAAGGGCACGGCCAAAACGGAGGAACCAAGCGGATAGAGATAATAGAGATGCTCGCCAATTTCTCCGACACGCCACTCTACCGCCTGTTGGTTGTCAATGGCATCACGATAGGCATCCAGGCGGATGGTTTGCTGCTGCCAGATCGCCTCTGATACCAGCAAGGTGTAACGGGCGTCACTGTTTGTGCTGGTATTGGGTGAATAATAGGCGGTGGCAAAAACTAAAAGGGCCAGGGCCAACCGCAAAATGATGGGGAGGATTACGGCCGTGCGCGGCCCAATTGTGTTAGCTGCCGGCATTTCCACTGAATCGGTTGCGCGCCCGCACGTAAAGCTCGCGCACGAAATAGCTGGCATTGTGCTGCCACAGCCATCTTTGACGCCGGGACTGCCAGAGACCGTAGCGCAATGGGTAAAGCCACTGATTTCTTCGCTGAAAGGCAAGCACTTGCTTGCTAAAGTCAGGGCCTTGTTGGGCTACCTGGCTGGCAAAAAGCGTGGCCGCGAATTGATACAACGCCTCGTCAAGCTGGTTGGCCTGACTAATGGCCTGCATGACGTCAGATGGCAAGTGATCTGCAGACGGTTTTTTGCGGGTGACATTCATGCGGGCATAGTACAAATTTTGCCAGCCAAAGGCCCTTTGCAGGAGTAATAATGTTTCATCAAACTGCTCGGTGAGGCCAACGACGGTGAACGATTGGCGCAAGTTTTCTTTGGCTGTTTCCAGGTCGTCTGGGGTACATTCGTAATAATCGCCATAGCTGGGCCGACCGGCCAACATGCGTGTTTGCATGTTGCTCATATTCAGATCTAAACGATTTTCTATAAACTCAGGCAGGCTCATGGATTTTGCCAGATGGGAATAGGGGTGGGAAACTGCTGAACGTAGATAGTAGAAATAGGAAATAACCAGGTCGTGCGGCTGGCGCAAAAAGGTGAAATATGTGGCCGGCTGGGGCAGGATTTCGTGAACACCAAAGGAGATGTGCCCGGCCAGCAAACGAATACCCGTTTTGTGTTCGGGCGGTAAACTTTGAAGGTAAAGCAACTCCTCGTGTGGGCGATTAATAATATAGTATTCGCCTGGCTTGTATTGGCGCTCAATGAGATGATACAGAGTGGTGCCGGCCGTCTTAGGAATGTGCAGGAAGATAATCGCCTGGGGTGAGGGTGTGATCATGACATCACCTCATGGAAGATGGTCTGGTATTGGCGCAGGATGGTATGCCAACTATAGGTGTTTTGGGTAAATTGCTGCCCCTGGCGGCCCAGGGTAGCGCGTAGCTGGGGCGAGGCGAGCAGGCGGTTCAAGATGGCGGTAAATTCATCGTAGCTGCTGTAATATAGCCCGCCGTTGCTGCGCTGGCACTGCTGGCGGGTGACGGCGCAGTGAGCATTGACAACAACGGCCGTGCCCACCAACCACGCCTGCAAAATAATGATAGACAAACTTTCATAGCGGGAGGGCTGGATCACGGCCGTCGCCGCTTGCAGCGCATCAAACTTATCTCGCTCGGACACAAAACCGATGGGGATTATGTCGGGATGAGTGGGCAGGGCAAAATCTGGGCTGCCCATCAACACCAATTTGAGGTCGGGCGCATTTTGTTCCTGGCGGTATCGTTGAAAATAGTCTAGTAGTTCGGGCACATTTTTGGCCACAGCAATACGCCCGCCGTAGAGCAAAAAGTCACCGGTAATGCCGTATTTTTGGCGAAAACGGTCGCCAGACACGTCCGCCGGGGCGGAAAATCCTAAAGCGGTGGTGGTGCAGGGGACACGGCCGTTGCCCGTCACCCGCTGCACAAGCACCCGTTCCGCATCCGTCAGGTAGACCACATGGCGTGGCAGGTGGAATAAGATGCGGAAGGCGTCGGCGCGTAAAAATGGCTCATCATGGGCCGTGGGCACAAAAACCGCTTTGTGCGCCACCAGCGGCAGCCCAAAAAAGGTGGTGGCATAGAGATAGGTAAAAAAGATAAACACGTCAAACGTTGGCTCAGAGTGGTAAATGAACTGGAAAAGCGGGGTGGAATAAGGGCCATTTTGCCGGACCCAATCCATTTCTTGTTCAATGGTATGCGCTTCTTGCCAGAAACGGCCGTTTACCGCCACCGCCTTTTCCCAATTTCGCGCCTGGTCCACCGGAAAGCGGTGAATGGTGACGCCGTTTAGCTCGCTGACGCCAGGCGGAATAACGGAGGCCCAGGTGGTGTACTGGGTGGCGCAGGTGGTGATGACATGCACGTCTGCCAACGCCGTGAGTTGTTCAGCCAGGGCGCGGGCGGCGTCTTCAGCCCCCCCCAACACTTCCGGGCCATACCGCTGCACAACAATGGCAATACGTAAAGGTTTC
>CAADGU010000187.1 GCA_900696625.1 uncultured Chloroflexota bacterium
CCCTACACCACCTCCCACACACGAAACCCGTCGTAGGGGCGGGACAGGCGGGCTAAAACCTTTGCCAAAAACCAGGGTCTCATCCCCGCCTGTCTCGCCCCCTGCCAGGCGCGGGCGAGACGGCGCGGAGACAAGAACACGCGTTTTTACCGATATCTGACCGCGCCGTCCCTACCGAATGCCTGTCGTAAGGACAAGGCAATCAGGCAATACCTGCGCCACGCAGAAAGGCTGTGTCCTCGATTGACCGGGATGTTGTGTGTGGACAGTTCCTAAGGGTGTAACACCACCGGTAAATAGAGTGTATAGAGATGGTCTGTTACCTGGATGGTCACTGTTGCCGTGGCGACGCCGCCCAGCCCATCACTGACGGTGTAGTCAAACGTATCTATGCCGCTAAATCCTGTGTCCGGGGTATAAACAAATGAGCCATCTGGCTGAAGCTGCAACATCCCATGACCGGGGGCAACGGCCACGGCCGTGACCAGGGTATCCCCTTCCACATCCAGGTCGTTTGCCAGCAAACCGGGCGCAGTGACGGTCAGTACCGTGTTGGCGGCCACGGTGTAACTGTCCGGAACGGCCGTGGGCGCATCATTCACGCTGTCAATGGTCAGCGTGACCACCGCCACATTGCTCCACAGGCTGCCATCTGTGGCCTGGTAGGTAAAACTGTCCTGCCCGTTGAAGTTTTCGTCCGGTTGGTAAGTGAAGGCGCCATCCTCGTTGAGGGTGAGTGTGCCATGTGTGGTGGTTTCTACCAAAACGGCCGTGAGCGCATCCCCATTCGGATCGTCGTCATTGCCCAAAACGCCGGGCACACCGATGGACAAGAGCGTGTCTTCATCCACCGTATAACTATCAGCCTGGGCAGTAGGCGCTGCGTTCACTGCCGTGATGGTCAGCCCCACCGCAGCCACATTGCTTAACCTGTCACCATCACTGGCCTGGTACGTGAATGAGTCTGTCCCCACGTAACCGGCATCAGGGGTGTAGGTAAAAGAACCATCTGCCTGAAGAACAACCGCGCCATGAGCCGGGCTTCCCACCAGAACAGCGGTCAACGGGTCACCTTCTGGATCGGTGTCATTTTCCAGGACACCGGGCGCTGTGACGGTGAGCGTGGTACCTGCTTCCAGAGTATACGTATCGTTGAGAGCCTGGGGGGCATTATTGCCGGAGGTTTCGGCATAATAACGACCGCCGGTGTTGGTAAGGCCATTGTCATCCGTTGTGCCGCCCCAGACAATCATTTCATCGCCGGTCCAAACGGCCGTGTGCCATTGACGCGCTTCCGGGGCATGAACCGTGCTGGTAGCCATCCAGGCATTGGTCTGTGGATTGTACCGCCCGCCATTGGCATCTCCCTGCAGGCAAGACATGTCGGTGCTGGTACAGCCGCTCCACACGATCATCTCATCACCCGTCCAGACAACCGTATGCCTGGCACGGGCAGCCGGGGCGTTGGCAAGGCTGGTGGCGATCCAGGTGTCGCTTGCAGGATCATACAAACCGCCTGTATTGGTATTTATCCAGGGAGAGTAATCCTCCGAGCCACCCCAGATGATCATTTGGGCGCCGTCCCATATGGCGGTGTGCAAGACACGGGCCGAGGGATCATTGGTGGTACTGATCGGTGCCCAGGAGTTGGTTGTGGGATTGTAGCGGGCGCCATTCCCCAGCGTACCAGTCGAACCAGCCCCCCCCCAAAGGAGCATTTCGCTGCCCGTCCAAACGGCCGTGTGCAAATACCGTCCTGTGGGAGCGCCGCTCGTGGAAACGGCCGTCCAACTATTGGTCGTCGGATTGTAACGGCCGCCGCCATTACCCCAGGGATTATCAAAGATGCTGCCCCCCCAGACGATCATCTCGGCGCCGGTCCAGACAGCCGAATGATCGCTGGGGGCTTCGGGCGCACCGGTCGTGTTGGTGTTACTCCAGCTATCGGTCATGGGGTTGTAGCGGCCGCCGTCGCCGGGCAAAGACCAACTCTCCGTGTTACCGCCCCAAATGATCATTTCCGTGCCCGTCCAAATGACCGAGTGGCTGGCGCGCGGTGAGGGGGCGTTGGTCACGCTTGTTTCGTCCCAGGTGTTCGTGATCGGATCGTAGATGCGGCCGGTATTCAGGCCGGTGGCGGCCGTACCGTCGCCGTAGCCACCCCACACAATCATCTCCGTGCCTGTCCAGATGGCGGTGTGGTGCTCGCGGAACGAAAATGGGTCATTGGCGCTGATAGGCGTCCAACTGTCGGTCGCCGGGTTGTAGCGCGCGCCATCACGGGCCGAACCATTGCTGCCCCAGCCACCCCAAACGAGCAGCAATGAACCGGTCCAAAACGCCTGGTGCTCACCCCGGCCGGCCGGGCCATTGGTGGTCGTAATGACCGACCAGGTGTCCGTGACCGGGTTATAGCGGCCGCCCGCTGCCGGATAGCTGCTGCCATTGTATCCGCCCCACACCAACATTTCGCTGCCGGTCCAAACCGCTTTGTGGTCTGAACGCGCAGCCGGCGCGCTGGTGTCACTGGTTGGCGTCCAGCTATTGGTGTCCGGGTTGTAACGGCCGCCGCTGTTGTAGAACGTATCACAGAAAGGCACACCGGTGCAGCCACCCCAGGCAACCACTTCCGTGCCAGTCCAAACGAGTGAACTATCGTTACCGGCGGGGGCATTGGTGGTGCTGATAGATTGCCAGGTGTTGCTCGTTGGATTGTAGCGCCCGCCGGGGCTGGCAGCGGCCGAACCGCTCCATACAATCATCTCGTCGTCCGTCCAGACCAGAGGGGGGAAGATACGTGGGGTAGGCGCGTTACTCATGGTCACTGGCTGCCAGGAGTTGGTAGCCGGGTTGTAGCGGCCGCCGTCATTAAAAACGATATTGCAATTCTGGTTGCCGTTGGAATCTTCGGTGCAGCCACCCCAGACAATCATGTCACTGCCAGTCCAGACAGCGCCATGTTTCCGCCGGGGATCGGGCGTACCGACCGTGCTGGTCGGGGTCCAACTGTCAGTGGCCGGGTTGTAGCGGCCGCCGCCGTTGGTGGTGCAAAACTCATGGGCGCCAGTGCAGCCACCCCAGGTAATCATTTCCGTTCCCGTCCAGACGGCCGTGAAATCGTTCACACGATGGGGCGCGCCAACAGTGGTCATGGTGTCCCAGGTGTCAGTGGCCGGGTTGTAGCGATAACCCTGGGTGATGCGATTGCCCAGGTAAAGCATTTCCGTCCCGGTCCAAACGCCCTCGCCTAAGGTCTGGCCGGGGATGGCAGGGGTAGATTGCCAGGTGTCGTCCACCCGTTGCGCCTGGGCGATATCTGGTTGGTGATAAGGGTAGACAGGGGTTTCTATGTTTGGGGAGAAGGCAAGTTTGGTCTGTGCCCACCACTGTGCAAAAGGTGTTCCCTGGAAACGCTCGTCTTGCGCATACCAATCTTTCATCAGGCGATTAACCAGTGTGGGGCGGGCCAGACACTCGGCGACCAAAGCAGGATCATTGCCTAGAACTTGCCAGATATGCTGGAGGATTTCCGGCCGCTGCGTCTTAGCCGCCATGCGATCTAACTCTGCTTGAAGCATTTGCCCAGTGATGGGCTGTTCCCAGAATTCGGTGAGGGCCTGGCTTTTTGCCAGAGTGTCGCTCACTTTGGCTTCGATGGTGGCATAGGGCATGACTTCAGCCAGAGTGGGCTTTGGGCCAGGATTTTGCGCAGGCCAGAGGCGATACTGCCAATACACTTCTTCGATAGATGTCTGGCAGGCCACTCGATCAGCAACAGTCAAGGGTGGGAGGGATTGAGAGACGGCCGTAGCCGTTTCGGCTTTGCCAGTAAAACCGAATACCATCACAAATAGCAAAAAAACAAGGAGCGTGCGCATATTAATCATCCTTTGTCACAAGGTGTTATATCTTGTGGCAATTGTCATGAGGGTTTCTTAGATATAAGTAGCGAAATGTAATTAAAAGGTTATGGAGGAAAACCCTTTTCTGACAATTCTGCATTTTCCTTATGTCCGGCGCTTCCTGCTGCAAATGAAACGAGTCGGTGACCGCAATTAACAGCATATTGATCTACTGAGGTTGTCCGCAACGATAATAATCACTCGATAGGATGGCAGGTGTCATTTAGTTCAAAACCGCGACTGATGGTTTGTAGTAGGCGCATTAGTGCCGTTCACGGTGATGAATCACCTGCTACAAACAGGCTTGACAAGTTGAGTTTCGTTTGTATAGTGGCGGCACAATCGTAATGGCAATTTGAAGGAGGCATCACACACATGGCAGACAATTACAATTTGTTTTTCAAAGAACTCAGAGGCAGCTTCAGCGCCGTAGAACTGGACGAACTGTGCCTGGAACTGGGGTACGATGGCGGCGAGGTGTTTACACAGCCGGGCAACCTGAGCCGCATGGCGCAGGATTTACAGGGCTACGCCAGGCGACGCGGCCAGGAACAGCAGTTGCTGGCGGCGGTGGCTACCTTGCGCCCCCACCTGGATTTGAAACCCTATGGATATACCGGTGGCGCCGGCAGCAGTCCCACAGCCAGCAGCGGGGCGAGCCAGGCCGCCGCCATATCTGGCACGGCCGTGTCCACACCACCTGCCGAGCGAATGGTTTACATCTCCTATGCCTGGGGTGGGGAGAGCGAGAATTTTGTGAACCAGCTCGACCAGGCATTCCAGGCGAAGGGAATGAAACTGGTTCGAGACAAACGGGATCTGGGCTACAAGGGCAGTATCAGAGACTTCATGCGCGAGATTGGCGGCGCCGGGGCCATTGTGGTGGTGATCAACGACAAGTATTTGAAATCACCCAACTGCATGTTTGAATTGACGGAGATTGCCGACAATAATGATTTTCGGGACCGGGTTTTCCCGGTGGTGATGTCTGACGCCGACATTTACCGCCCGGTAAACCGCATCAAGTACGTGCAGCATTGGGAGCAGGAAATTAAGGCGCTGGACGAAGCGATGAAAACGGTGTCCTCGGCCAATTTGCAGGGTTTTCGGGAGGAGATTGATAGTTACCAGACGATTCGCAATACCATTTCGGAACTGGTCTTTATTTTGAAGGATATGAATACGCTGACGCCGGATATGCACCGCGATGGGGATTTTGAGGTGATTTTTAACGAGGTGCAGCGGCGGTTCCAGTGACATGAACGATGCACTTCTTCTCAGCCGCTACAAACTGATCACCTTTCTGGCATGTCGCCGCCGGTTTCAACTGCGGTACCTGGCAGAGGCGGCGTGGCCGGCCGCACCGTTGGCGGTGGCTGACGAGGCGCGGTTGGGGCTGGGGCAGCAGTTTCACCAGTTGGTGCAGCGCCATTTTTTAGGGTTAAAGATTGAACCGGCGACAATTGATGACCGGACGCTGCGGGGATGGTGGCTAACGTTTGAACGATTCTTGCCGCA
Source organism: uncultured Chloroflexota bacterium (assembly GCA_900696625.1). GTDB lineage: Bacteria > Chloroflexota > Anaerolineae > Promineifilales > Promineifilaceae > CAADGU01. Next base: position 5,421 of record CAADGU010000187.1, read on the forward strand.
ATTGCCCCACGGCCGTGCCCTCCCAGAACTCACTCTCACCATTCCCATTGGACAGCATTTGTTACACGGCCGTTTCGACCTGCTCATTATCGGTGAAACTGACGGCCGTGCCTTTGCCCATCTGTATGACTGGAAAACGGGGCGGCAGCCAGACGAAACGACACTGCGCCATGACTGGCAAACCAGGCTTTACCTGGCCATGCTGGCCGAGGGTGGGCAGGCATTGTGGGGCGAGGGACAGACGCCCCTGCTGCCAGAGCAGATCAGCCTCACCTATTGGTACGTGACAGCGCCAACCAAACCACACACGTTTGTTTACAGCCCGGCATGGCACAAGCAGAACTGGACAGAGATCAGGGCGATTGTGGCCCAGATTGAGGCACAGCCAAACACGGGCGGCGTCTGGCCCCTGACGGAAGACCGGGCACAGTGCCGGGTCTGTGCGTATCAAGCATTGTGTGGGCGGCAGGAGGTGGACACGCCTGCACTGAGCGCAACCGAAGTGGCCGTATCGCTTCTGGCAGGTGAGGCGGATGAGGAAACAGATGACCTCCTGGCGCTGCCCCTGGAGCCGGCATTGCCTTAAACGGCCACGCACATGGCCGAGGCGAAAGATTCCTCACTCCGAAGACTTCGTTCGGAATGACACGTTTCTATTGCCGAATAAAATTCTAAATTTCTACAAGCCGGTTGGCGATCTCCCCAACGCGCTTGAGCGCGTTTTTTGTATCAGCCTGGGGATTCCATCCCCAGGTCAATTGGCATACACTCGTGACCATAGACAATCTGCAATTTTTGCTTTCAATTGAAGGAGAACGCTGGCTGAAGGACACGGCCGTCCCTCCCCTCACCCCCCACAACCACCTGCAAATCGCCGCCCAATTGCGCCAACAGTTGCCACCCGCCCAGGCCCAGGCGGTGCTGGAAACGGTGATACTGCGCCAGCAGGCCGCCGCCAAATTCAGCCGCGCCGGCCAGATGTTTTTCACCCGCCCGGCGCTGGAACAGGCCTCCTCCGAAACGATCTCACACTATCGGGCGCAGCGTTTTGCCCGCGCTGGTTATACCCATATTGCCGATCTGGGGTGCAGCATTGGCGGCGATGCCCTGGCGCTGGCGGCCGTGGCGCACGTCACCGGCGTAGAATGGGATGCGGTGCGGCTGGCCATGTCCCAGGAAAATGTGCGCGTTTATGGGCATGGGGCGCAGTTTCATCCGCTGCAAGCCGACTTGCTGGCATTGACGCCGTTCCTCGTAGACGCCGTTTTTTTTGATCCGGCGCGGCGGGATGAACACGGCCGTCGTTTCCATTCCGTGTACCAATACCAGCCACCGCTCAGTCTGGTGGGAAGGTGGGGGGCGCACACGGCCGTGAAAGTCAGCCCGGCCATTGATTACGCCGAAATTCCGCCCGGAACCGAAGCGGAATTCATCTCGTTGGGCGGTGACATGAAAGAGTGCATTTTATGGGCCGGCGATTTGCGCAGCGGGGTGAACCGCCGGGCGACGCTGCTGCCGGGGGCGCATACGCTGACCGACACAGACTTACCGGCGCAGCCCATACCGGTCACGGCCGTTGGTGATTATCTATACGAACCGGACAGCGCGGTCATTCGGGCGCATCTGGTAGAGGCTTTGGCATACCAATTGGACGCCAGCAAGATTGATGAGGAGATTGCTTACCTCACCAGCGATACTCCCCAGGAGACGCCTTTTGCCAGGCGGTATGTGGTGGAGGGGGTACGGCCGTTTCAACTGAAACAACTGCGCCACCTCCTGCACCAACAACAAATCGGCAGCGTCACCATCAAAAAGCGCGGTTCACCACTAGAGCCGGAACAGCTCAAGCGGCGGTTGCGGCTAACCGGGCCACCAGAGAACCATCGTATTCTGTTTCTGACCCATATTCGGGGGGAGCCGTCAGTGATTATAGGGTGGGAGGACAAGTAAAAAGACCTGGTTATTGACATAACCAGGTCTTTTGAGCCTATTGGCTGTTGTTCAAATGCGTACGCAACACCTCGCGCAATTTACGAATATCCAACGGTTTGGGCAAATAATCATCACAACCGGCATCCAGGCATCGTTCTCGATCCCCCACCAACACCTGCGCCGTTGTGGCAATGAGCGGCACGTGGCTCAACCGGGCATCAGACTTAAACTCCCGCGCCAGTTCCAAACCGGATACACCGGGCAGGTTGATGTCTAGCAAAATAATATCAGGCACCGTATCTTTCAGGAGATCACGGGCCGCATATCCATCGGCCGCCTGAACCAAATCATGCCCTTCCGCTTCCACAATGCGTGAAACCAACAGCATATTGACCGAGTTGTCTTCAACGCACAATACTTTTTTTCGTGTTTCAGCCATAATTCCTCTTAAACATTTTTCTACAGTGTGAGCAATTTTCAAAGTTACTACTCAACCCGGCAATTGTAACAACAATATCGTCAAATTTCAGGTACAAAATAACACAACCACAGAAACCGGGTTTACCAAAACCCGGTTTCTTGTTAAAAGTCTAATAATGGGTTGGTGACCGGTTTGTTAGCGGGTGGCACGTAAGGCAGCGTAAAGAAAAAGGTCGTACCCTGACCGTACACACTTTCAATCCATATGTCGCCACCATGTATCTCTACCAGTTTCTTAGTGATGGGCATACCCAAACCGGTACCGCTGGCGGCGCGGTTAAGGCCACCATCAATCTGCCGGAACTGCTCAAACACAATGGGGATGTTCTCTTCCTTGATACCAATGCCTGTATCCCGAATGGCGACCAGCAAATGGCTGCCTTCGTCGCGCATGGAGAGGGAGACGCTGCCTTTGTCGGTGAACTTGATGGCATTCCCCATGATGTTCCACAATACCTGGCGAATACGGGTGCGGTCTATGCGCGCGGTGGTCACGGCATCGTCCAGATCAAGGTACATGTCCAGGTTTTTCTGTTGGGCCAGTGGTTGAGCCGTAGCCATAATGTCGTTTGCCATCTGGCGCATGTCCACGTCTTCGTAGCGTAGTTCCATACGGCCGGCTTCAATCTTGGACATATCCAGAATATCACCGATAAGTTCGCGCAGGTGGCTGCCGCTTTCCCGAATGAGGCGCACGTCTTCTTCCATGCGTTCGTTCAAGTCACCATCTAACCCTTCCAACAGCACATCGGCAAAACCGATGATAGAGTTGAGCGGGGTACGCAGTTCATGGCTCATACTGGCCAGAAATTCGGATTTAAGCTGGTCTACTTCACGCAGTTTCTTGGAGGTTTCCACCTGTTCGGCATACTGCCGGGCATTTTCAATAGCGATGGCGATTTGGGAGGCCAGTGTGCGTTGGATTTTCAGGTCTTCGTGGGTAAAACTGTCTATGGTATCTGATTGCAGATCCAGCACACCCACCAGTTTGTCACCGAGGATCATGGGCACGGCCATTTCGGCCTGGGTGTTGGGCAGTAAGGGGTGCGGCAGGAAGTCTACCGTTTTGCGCACGTTATTTTCCAGCACACCCTGGCGGGTGCGGGCGGCGCGCGCCACCAGAGAGTCGGCGTCTATGGCAATTTCGCGCCCTTCCAGGGCCATCAGGCGGCCCACATTACCGGCGCCGGCCTTGAGGACGAGTTTACGCCCGGTTTCGTTGAGCAGGTAAATATGCACATGGTAGAGATTGAAACTGGTTTTAGACAGGTCTACCACCGCTTGCAGCAGGGCATCGGCTTCTAAAATGGTGGAGGCGACGGTGCTAACCTGGGCTACTGTTTCCAGTTCGGCGGTGAGGCGTTCTTGTTCAGACAGGGCGTCCTGGGTTTGTTCAAAGAGGCGGGCAGCTTCCAGGGCTTCGGCTACTTCTTTGGAGACGGCGTCCAGGAATTCCTGCTCGTCGGGGGTCAGGGGGTTGTCGGGGCTGGCCTGAATGCCGAGAAAGCCGATGGTTTCGTTGCGGATTTGCAGGGGCAGGCTGGCGGTGGGCACGGCCGTACCGCCCCCATCTTTTTTCGTCTTATGACCATTGGCGGCACGGCCGTTGGTCGGGCGGGCGGCCTCACCTTCCAATAACTGCACGCCGGTGTGGTCATACTGGTAGCCAGCCGTATCTGGCCGGATCGTGTGATATTCACGCCACCCCTCACGAGTCATTTGCCGCTGCAACACATTCAACTCACGCAAACGCGATTCCATTTCTTGCCGCAACACGGTACTTTCAATAGCGACGGCTATCTGGCCGCACAAACCTTCCAACACCAACTGATCATTGGCATCGAGGGCGTCGGCCTGGTTACTTTGCACGTCCAACACCCCCAACACCTCATCGCCCAGTTTAATCGGCACAGCCAGTTCCCCCTGAGTTGCGGGCAGCAAGGGGTTCGCGCGGTGATCCGGGTCGCCGGTCAGATTGGGACGTAAGATGGATTTGCCGGAAGCAGCGGCTTTGCCAATAAGCCCCACGCCAATGGGCACTGAGTGATGCATTTCCAGCATTTTCTGCCCAACTTCACCATACCCAACAGTCAAGGCCACTGTTTGCATGGCCGGGTCATACCGCAGCAGTTGGGTATAGTAATAACCAAACTGCTCGTGAATTTGTGTCACTACCCGCTGGTAGAGTTCATTCAGGTCAGAGGCGCTGGCAATTTCCTGGGCAATTTGGGTAGCCAGGGCCACTTCACGTTCGCGGCGGGCCAAAGAACTCTGCGTAGCTGCATGAAGCCGGGCGGCGCGTAAGGCCGTCGCTCCTTGTTCGGCTACACTGCGGTAAATGGCTAAGGTTTGCTCATTAAAGAAGTTGGGCTGCTGGCTGGCCAGGGCGATATTGCCAAACCATTCGCCACTGGTACTCAGAGGCAAAATGGCCAGGCTCGTCATTTTGGTCTTCGCCGCAACCTGCCGCAGTTGAGCCGGTATGCGTTCATCTTGGGCCAAATCTGGCGAGACAAAGGGCATATCTGCCGAATAAAACTGGGATAGGGGGTTGTCTTTGTATGACCGCCGCGTGCCAACCGGCGTGGCGGGCAGGCCGCTGGTAAAGCTGTTTTGTGCCACCACCACATCTACCGGCATCTCCCCTTCCATTTCGGTTAAACCAATCGTAACAGAAACGTGCGGATAATGGCTGATATGGTTTGCCATGGCTTCTATCACTTCCGCTTCGGTCTGTGCTTTGGTGACAACCTGGCTGAAAACGACCTGCTGGTTCAGCAGTTCCAATGACTCCTGTACCTGCTGCTGTAATTGTTCTTGTTCGCTGATGTCTTGCACCAATGAAACGACGCCGATCACCTGGCCATCCTTGCCAACGAGGGGGGTGTTGTACCATTCACAGGTGATGAGACGGCCGTCGGCGCGTATATTGCCATTTTTGCTACGCGAACCACCTGTCTGGCTCAATAATCCTGCCCAAACCGCATCTACATGCTGATGATATTCTGGGGGGATAATAAACCGGGCATGTTGGCCTAAAGCATCTTGCCGGGTGTGGCCGAAAATTGTTTCCGCCGCCAGATTCCATTCTCGGACTTCAAAGTTAAGATTCCACTCAATAAAGGCCAGGGGGCTTTGCTGCACCAGATGGGAAAGCCGCTGCTCCGACTCTCGCAGTGCTTCTTCGGCCTGCTTCCGTTCGGTGATATCCTCCGAAGTCCCCAAAACGCCAATGACATTGCCGACAGCATCATACAATGGCGCTTTATTGGTTTCAGCCCAGACAGCGCCGCCATCCGGCTGTGGCAATTGTTCTATGAGGCCCAACGCCGGTTCTTGCGTTTGCATCACCAGGCGGTCGGTTTCCACAAAATAATCGGCCTGCTGTTTAGGCCAGAAATCATAGTCTGATTTGCCCACCAGATGTTCTGGTGATGGCAAGCCAACCGCAGCCGCAAAGTTCAGATTGCTACCCAGGTAGATGGAGTGGTGGTCTTTCCAAAAAACAGATTGGGGGATGGTGTCTAGCACCAGGCGCAACGTGGTTTCCGCGGCGCGGAGATTTTCTTCAGCCTGACGTAACGCATCTTCGGCCTGGCGACGTTCGGCCATCTGCTCTTTGATAGTAGCCACATATTGGGCGTTGGCCATGGCCAGGGCGATGGTACGGCCGATGGCCAATAACGTTTCGCGTTTCTGGGCTGCCAGGCGCGGCTGATCTTTGAAGAACAGGTTGATGATACCCAGAGCCTGCTCCTGATAGAGCAGTGGCACGGAAATAACCCCTTTTAAGCCTTCCTGGGCCAGTGAGGCGCGCACGGCCGTTACCGCCCGTTTATCCGCGCCCACGTCCCCCGTTGTCACAATTTGCCTGCTGGTCAAAGCTAACCCAGAAAAACTACCCTGAATGGGCAAAATTGTGCCCAACTGAAGCGTTTGTTGGCTAAAACCTTTGCCCACCAACAATTTAAGGACGCCTTCCTTTTCATCGGCGGAGAAGAGGGCCGCCGTGGGCGCCTGGGTGTATGCCATCACCAGGTCGGTGGCCTGATGAATGACCGTTTCAAAATCCAGCGACCGGTGCAAAACATCGGCTATCTGAATAATAATGTCACTTGTCTGGCTCATGGTAAGCATCCTCTCCAACTTTAGTTTGGGCCGTTGTGTCCAGATACACAAATGTTTGCCGCCCCAATGCCTGGCCTATTTCCTGTACGGCCGTGCGCATAATGGTGTCCACATCGGCCGAACTGCGCACTTTAGCCGCAATTTCGCGCAGCATTTGCTGGCGTTGGGCGCGGGCCTGTTCCTGTTGGAACTGGCGCGCATTTTGAATGGCAATCGCTGCCTGGTTGGCCATGGCATTCAACAAATCAAACTGTTCTCGTGTATAAAAGCGGGGCTGCAAACTTTGCAGGGCAATCACGCCTACTACTTCACTACCAAGCCGCAGCGGTACACCCATCCACGATTGGGAAGGGCTGCCGATGGAGTCTACCCCCTGGCTGCGCAGCCACTTTTCCAGGCCATCTTCTACAAACAGCGGTTGCCCGGTACGCAGTAGATATTCGGTCATGCCATTACCATACGGCCGTGTCTGCCACCGCACCTGTTTGTTTTCTTCCACGGCAATGGGGAAAGTGATTTCATTGGTCAACTGGCTGTGCATGGCAATATAGAAGTTGGTGGTATCCATCAGACGGGATGAAAAGCGATAAATCGCTTCCAGGATCGGTTCCACCGCCAACATCGTGGTAAGTTCACTGACCATCTCATTAAGGATGGCCAGCTCATGGGCGCGGGCTTCGGCCTGGGCAAACAGGCGGATACTTTGGATGGTAACGGCTGCCTGTTGGCTTAGCGTTGTCAGGCGGCGAATCTCATCGTCTGAAAACGGCATCTTTTCTGCATAGATAGCATTGATATAGCCCACCCACTGGGAACCAATAACCAGCGGCACAAAGATGGTGCTTTTTGCCTGGAAACGTTCTCTATAAAGTGTGCGGAGGTTTTCATCCAGCCGGGGATCTTTGGCCACGTCTTCAATAACAACGGGAGTGTCAGGGTGCAGCAGCATGTCGGCTGAAGGGAAATTAGCCAGGGCGTAACGCTGCGAAACGGCTTCTTCGGGCAGGCGCGTCCACCGGGTTAATACATCTACCCAGGTCGGTTTACGCTCGCCCTCCCAGGGATGATCGAAGAAGTTGAGGCTGACATTATTGACACTGGCGTGACCCATGATGCTGTTGGCGCGCAAGGCATGCAACACATCATCATAAGATTGCGCCGTGTTCAGCGCGGCGCTGCCCTGGAACAGCTTTTCGGCTTGTTGGCGGGCCTGTTCGGTTTGTTCAGACAGGCGCAGGTTTTCAATGTGGGCGCTGAGGCGTTCGGCAACGGCCGTCATAATGTCCTGCGCATCCTCATCAACCACCGACGGCTCAGCCAACATTAACTGCCCAATGGATTCGCCCTGCACTTGCAATGGGTAAATGAGGGTGGGCGTTGTGGGCGTTTTTTGTTTGCCGATGGGTGGATTTACGGCCGTTGCCGGCATGAGCGCCTTCACCTCTTGCTGATCATACGTATAACGCAACTCATTCCGGCCACTGACCTGCACATAAGATTCCCAACCTTCGCGCCGCAGCCGGCGAGTGACTTCTTGCAACTCTTTCAGGGCCGTTTCCGAACGGGCAAAGGAGCGGGCATTTTGCAGCGCCACCCCAATTTGCGCGGCCAGGGTTGTGTGAATCTGAACATCTCCCTCAGAAAAATGATTACTCCGGCTGGCCTGAATGTCCAGCACCCCCAGCACCTCATCGGCCACAATCATGGGCACGGCCATCTCTGATCTGGTGTCCGGCAGCAGGCGGTGTGGCAAGAAATCGGCATCGGCGGTCACATCGTTCACAATAATACCCTGCCGTTTGCGGGCAGCACGGGCAATAAGCGACTGCGCCTGGTTTAAGGGAATGATACGGCCTTCCGCCACCATCTGCCGCCCAACTTCACCAGCGCCGCTGGTGAGTACCAGATTGCGCCCGGCCTCATCCAGCAGATAAATATGCGCGTGATACAGGTCAAACCGCTCTTTTGCCAGCTCTACCACACGCTGCAACAAAACATCCACATCGCGGATGGTGGTAATCGCCGCGCCTACTTCGGCCACTGTCGCCAACTCAGCCACTCGTTTTTGCGTCTGCTCAAACAGAAGCTGATTATTCATAATGATGGCTGCCTGGTCTGTTAACGTATGGAAGGTGCGGCGATCATCTTCGGTAAATGACTTGATTTCATTCCAGGAGAGGTTTATCACACCCACCCATCTGTTACCGGCATGTAGGGGCAAAGTAGCACTGGCTTTCACACCAGACATCTGGAAAAGCCCGCGCGTTACCTCGTCTAGCGTATCATCCTGCTCAACATCCTCATACAACAGGATTTGATCAGGGGCATCAATCCATTGGGCAGAAGTCGGCAGGTCTGGCAAATACAGGCGAGAACCAACGGGAAAATCCATGCTGGCTAATATGCTGTCCGGTCTGTTCCAGACAGCCACCAGTTCCATCCATTCGGGACGGCCGTTGGCATCCACTTCCAACGTAAACAGCGTTGCCGACATTATCCCTCGCCCAGCCACCGGCACCACCACCGCTTCCAAAATCTCATCCACAGAAGCCGCCGCATTCAACCGGGCGCTCATCTCATACAGCCGTTCTGATTCCGCCAGCGCCACCGCCACCGATTCTTCAGCCTGCTTACGTTCAATCAGGTTGGCAATGATATTACTATACGCAACCATCAGGTCTGGCACGTGGGATGATAGGGGCCGCTGGCTAAGCAGGTTGTCGGCAAACAAAAGACCCGCCAGTTTATTACCCTGTCGCAGTGGCGCGGTAATGTTCCAACCGCGCCCCACCACAACGCCATGATCCCACAATTCACAGTCTTCCCGGATCATAAGACGCTGCTTGATGTCCTGGAAAGATTGCACGGCATCCGGTACCGCAATATCAAATTCAGGGCCACGTTCATCACGCGGGTTGCCATCCCGGTCAATGCCATATGTGCCGGTGAAACAATCACGCGCCTCATCGTACATATACAAAGCGAACCGCTCCAGGTCCAACCGCATTTTGCCCAGGTACACAGCCTGTTTGAACAACTCATCCAATGATTCCGCTTGGGTAAGTTCCAGATTTACCTCATGCAAAATTTGCTGCATGCGCAAGGATTCATGGACAACCTGCTCGCTTTTTACCAGCGCTTCCTGTGCCTCTTTTCGCTCGGTAATATCCTGTTTAATGGCAATATAGTGGGATATTTCTTCACCTTCGGCCCGCACCGGCGTAATAGTCATTTCCTCGGTATATAGAGACCCGTCTTTACGCCGGTTGACAATTTCGCCATGCCATACCTGGCCGTTTCTGATGGTTTCCCACATATCCTGGTAAAAGCGTTTATCTTGCTGCTCCGATTTCAAAATGCGGGGGTTTTCGCCAATCGCCTCTTGCACATCGTACTGTGTCAGCCGCGAAAAAGCCTGATTCACCCATAAAATTGTGCCATTACTGTCGGTAATGGCAATGCCGTTGGCGGCTGAGTTGAGGGCCGTATCTTGCAGCCTTAATTGCGCTTCCACCCGCTTGCGGTCTGAAATATCAACGAGGGTGGCAATATAGGCCAGCTCGCCCTGGTAATTAAATAACCTGGTGGAAACCAACGCCCAAAAATGTTCGCCACTCTTTCGCTTAAGTTCCACTTCGTAGTTGACGATGCCGCCTTCCGCCCGCATCTTTTCCAGGCCAGAGAGGGCGTCCTCCACATGGACATAAAAATCATGTATGACCATTCCCGGCAGTTCGGTCAATGGAATACCCATCGTTTCAGCCAGCAGTTCGTTGGCATACATGACCTTAGCGCTTTCAACTGAAACAATAACCACTGGGGTGGACATGGATTCCAAAACGGTCTGGATACGCTCATTTATTTGCCGTAGTTCTACTTCTGTCTGTTTACGTTCGGTAATATCTTCAGAAACACCCAACAAATAACGCGGGGCGCCATCTGCACCTAAGATGGGCAACTTGCGGGTATGCAGCAGACGCTGCCCACGATGGGATGTGGCAATTGTCTCTTCTGGTATCTCGACAATGGTGTTGCCTGTCAGCACTTGCCGGTCTTTTTCGGTGAAGAAATCGGCCTGTTCCTTTGCGAAGAGGTCATAATCATTTTTGCCAATGACATCACTGTATTTCAGGCCTGTTATCGCCTCATTGGCCTTGTTCCAACGGACGAAACGCAGGTTTTGGGCTTCTTTCATAAAGAGACCAACGGGCAAAATTTCAATAATCTGATCCAACAAGGCTGTCGTTTCTTGCAGTTCTGCTGTTTGCTGCTGCGCCTGGGCAAAGAGGCGGGCGTTTTGTAAGGCTACGGCAATTTGGGCCGCCAGTGTGGTTTGTATATTGACATAACGCTGCGTAAAGTGATTGGTGGTATCGGCCTGCAAATCTAATACGCCCAATACCTGCCCACCCACAATCATGGGTACGGCCATCTCAGACCGGGTTTCTGGCAGTAAGGGGTAGGGCAAAAAATGGGGGTCTTTGCGCACGTTGTGGACGATGACGCCCGTGCGGCTGCGGGCAGCGCGGGCCACCAGCGATTGCTCGGCGGTGAGGGGGATAGAGTGCCCTTCCTGAACCATTTGCTGGCCGACTGTGCCGGCGCCGGCAACCAATTCCAGGGTATCGCCAGCTTCGTTAAGCAAATAGGCATGGGCGTGGTAGAGGTTAAAACTCTCTTTTACCTGGTCTACAACGGCTTGCAGCATTTCCTGGGGATCGAGGATGGTGGACACGGCCGTACTCACCTTAGCTACCGTTGCCAGTTGATCGGCAATGCGTTCCTGGTCAATCAATGCTTCCGCCAGCGCTACTTCGGCCTGTACACGCTGGGTAATGTCCCGGCCCACACCCCGAAAGCCAATGGCTCGCCCTTCTTTATCGTAACGCGGCAGTACAAATGTTTCCAGGTGGCGGACACGGCCGTCCGTACCAATGGCTTCCCACACAAACCCCTTCACCGGTTCCCCGGTTTTGAAAACCCGGTTAAAGGTATTAAGCACTCGTTCGGCCGTTTCCGGCGTGGTGTATTCCCGGTAATTTTTGCCCAACAACTCTTCACGGGGATAACCGATCACCTGGCTTAGCTGATCATTCATAAACGTGAAACTGCCGTCCAGGTCTGCTTCATAATAGCCATCTTCAATGCTTTCCAAAATGGTGCGGTATCGCTCTTCCGACTGGCGCAACTTCTCATCGGCCTGAATGCGTTCCGTTACATTGCGCACGATACCCCGAAAACCAACCGGTTGATCGTCGCCGTTCCTCACTAATGAGGTAGAAACTTCAATAAACCGTTCTTCACCATTTGCGGTAATGATGGGATAAGTAAAACCTTCAATGGGTTCACCGGTGCTGAACACCTGGTTGAATGTTTTGTAAACCTGTTCGGCCGTTTCCGGGCTGGTATAATCACGGTAATTCAGCCCTAAAAATCTCTCTTTTGGGTAGCCAAAAATTTCTACTGCCTGTTCATTCATATGAATGAAGGTTCCCGCCAGGTCTACTTCATAAAACCCATCTTGAATGGTCTCCAGGATATTGCGGTATCTGGCTTCTGAAAGCACCGATGCCGCCTGCGCTTCCTGACGCTGCGTAATCAGGCTGGTCACATCACGGGCGATACCCCGAAAGCCAATCACCATACCCGCCACATCATGCCGCAGGGCAATAGAGGTCTCTAATATCTGTGGCGTGCCATCCTTGCGAATGGTGTGCATGAGGACGGCCTTAGCCGGTTGGCCGGTCTGGTACACCTGATTAAACGCATCATAAATCTGGCGCGCATGGACCTCATCAGCGTAGTCGCGGTTGCTCAGACCCAGCAGATCGTCCTCAGGGTAGCCCAACACGTCGGCTAACCCTGGGGAGTAGTAAGTAATGGCGCCGCTTAAGTCCACCTCGTAATAAGCATCCGGAGTACCTTCCAGCATTTCACGGTAGCTGGTTTCGCTTTGCGTAGAATCATTTAGCTTTTCTAATGCTGCCATGCCAACACTCCTAACGCGCTTTCTGCGGCGAACCATTACCACCATCAGCCGCCTGATGGTCCGGTTCGGCGCTTAAATTGAGTTCAACCTGGGTGAATTTTGCGCCCAGCGCATGGCCGAGTTCTTTCACGGCCGTTTGCAGCGCACTTTCCATACTCAATGCGCCCTGAATCTTCTGTGTAATTTCGTTCACAATCCGTTCCCGTTCCGCGCGGCGGCGCGTTCTTTCAAATTGTTGGGCATTCAAGATAGAAACACCAATGGGGGTTGCCAGCGTCATCAGCAGATTCTGATCGCGCTCATTATAAAGCCGCGTCTCTTTGAAGGCGCTCATGCCGATGACCCCCAACAGCCTGGTACCCAGAATCATGGGCACACCCAGGTAGTTATCCGGCATCCGTGCCGCGTCAATTGTTCGGGCGCCGGCTGCGACCATATTTGCCGGCGTTTCACCTACCAACAGCAACGGCCGTTTGGATTTGATAATTTGAGCTGTAAAACCACCCGCACCGCTCTCCATGGCTATTGGATCTATCTTGACCATCCCCTCCTCTTTATCCATAAAGAAGGGGAATGAAATCACGTCAGCCGCTTCATCATAAAGAGCAATATACAGGGTATGCGCCAGGAATGTTTCTTGAAGCTGCGCGCCAACCGCAGCCAACAAAGCAGCCAGTTCCAGCTGCGAACTGGCTACCTGGTTCAGGGTGTTAATGGTTGCCAATTCAGCGGCGCGTTCTTCAGTCTGAGCAAACAAACGCGCGTTTTGCAGCGCTGTAGCTACCTGCGAGGCCAGGGTTGATTGGATGTTGATGTCTTGGGTGGTGAAATGGTCAATCTGGTCTGACTGCACATCCAGCACTCCAATCACCTGATTGCCGGCCATCAACGGCACAGCCATCTCCGAGCGTGTATCCGGCAGCAGCGGATTGGCCAAAAAGCCCTCATCCGCCTGCACATCATTAGCAATAACACCCTGACGAGCGCGGGCAGCGCGGGCTACCAGCGAGCGTTCACTGTCGAGCGGAATGCTGTACCCGGCAGCCACCATTTCAGCGCCAGCCTTGCCGGCGCCGGCGGCCAGCACCAGGCTATTTTGCTCCTGATTGAGCAAGTAGATATGGGCATGGTACAGGTCAAAGTTATCTCTGGTCAGGTCTACCACGTCTTGCAGCAGGCGAGAAGCATCCAGGGTGGCGGCTACGGCCGTGCTGATTTCCGCCACCATTTGCAGTTCCAGCGCTCGTTTGGCCAGCGCCTCTTCAAACTGCCGCCGCTCCGTAATATCTTCAGAAATGCCCAACAAATACTTCGGATTACCTTCTGTATCCAGAATAGGCACCTTCCTGGTATGCAAAGTACGAATACCTTGATGCACCGTTTGAATTGGCTCATCGGGAATATCTACAGCTATGCCATTGTTCAGCACCTCTCTGTCCTTAGCCACAAAATATGCCGCCTCTTCGGGTGGGAAGAAATCATAATCATTCTTGCCAAGAAATGCTTCTTGTGGATGGCCTATAATGTCAGACCCCGTTTTATTCCAGCGTACAAAACGCAAATCCTCGGCATCCTTTACAAACAACATAACCGGCAAGTTCTCAATGACCGAATCCAGGAAGCCGGTCGTTTCCTGCAACTCCGTTGCCCGGCTTTGCACTTCATCCAGCAGCAAAATACTGTCTACTACTGAAGCCGTTTGCGTGGCTATAGATAAATACAGCCGGCGATCTGCTTCCGTAAACGCATGGGGTTCAAGCCAACGGAGCAAAATGCTGCCTAACTGACGAGTACCAACGGCCAATGTCATAAAAACTAAAGCTTTGGTGCCGGTTTGGGCCAGGCCCATCTTAAACGTGGGGTCTAGCTCCTCGTTTTGGGTCAAATCTTCAACCAACAACACTCCCTCGCCAGAAGCCAGACGCAAGCGGGCCGAAGGCATTTCATCCAGATGGAAACGGGAACCAACCGGGAGAACAGGGTTTGGCGCAGTGGTGGCTACCAGTTCTACCATGTCCGGTTCACCCGTTGCACCCAGTTCAAACTTAAACAATGTGCCGGAAACGGCGCCAGCAGCCAACGCCGGCGCCGCCGCCGCGGCAATGGCTTCATCCAGCGTGGTAGCGGCATTCAGCCGGGCGCTGATGGCAAACAAGGTTTGTACTTCTTGCAATGCGGCTTCCGTCTGGCTAAAGAGGCGGGCATTTTGAATGGCGGCAGCGGCCTGGAAAATAATTGTTTCCGCCAGGCGCTGCATATCAGCCGTTATCGTTTTGGCTTCGCTAAGTATATCCATCCCGACCGTGCCGATGACCTCATTACCCACCAGCATGGGCATCACAATCAACTGTCTGACGCCCTGTGCTTTTAACATCTCTCGCACGGGATACGTCAGGGGATTGGTAGTCACGTCAGCTACCACCACACTCTGCCGCGTCTGCACCACCTGCAACGTCAGTTCGTTACCGGCAACGGGAATTTGCAGACCCAGCGCGCTCTGATTTTGCTCGCTGTCATAGGCTTCAGCCGTGATGACCAGATTTTCTTTGGCCGAGTCAAAAAGGGCAATACGCGCCTGGTCTACGCCCACACCTTCCACCAACCCCTGGGCTACCACCTCCATTGCCTGCTGAATATCCAAAATGGAACCAAGCTGACCGACGATCTGGTTGATGGTTGCCAGTTCTTCCGTACGTTTTTGCGTTTCGGCCAATGCCTGTTGGATTTCGGCAAAGAGGCGAGCATTTTCCAATCCCACAGCGACGTAAGAGGCGATACCGGTCAGCAGTTCCAGGTCGGCTTCGGAGTAGGCGTTATAGGCATAACTTTGCACGGAAAGGATGCCGGTGACGCGCTGCCCTGTTTTTAGGGGAATGAAAAGTTGGCTGGCGGTAGGCGGTTTTTCCAGGTCACCAATAATGGCCACGGCCGTATTCGCCTCTACTTGCCGCTGGAGTTCCCGCACCCCCTCAGGCGTGAGATTTACCAACTGGCGCTCGCCGGTTTGAATCACTTTATAGGAGTGGCTTGTTGGGGAGACAGCTACAGTAATAGGTTCTCGACGTTCATCGGCTTCATAGCTGATGGGGATTTCCAGGGTGTTTGTTTCTTCATGGTATACGGAAACATGGAAGCTGTCGGTGGCGACAATTTGCCGGATTTCCTGGTAAACGGCTTCTATGAGTTGTTCAGGTTTCAGTTGTTGGGC
Source organism: uncultured Chloroflexota bacterium (assembly GCA_900696625.1). Lineage (GTDB taxonomy): Bacteria > Chloroflexota > Anaerolineae > Promineifilales > Promineifilaceae > CAADGU01. The sequence continues at coordinate 21,158 of CAADGU010000187.1, forward strand.
AACGGCCGTAGCCACCCGGTTAATGGCTGCCAACTGCCGCGCACGAGTGTCCAATTGCTGACGGCTCAATTCCGACTCTTCAAAGAGGCGGGCGCGTTCCAACGCTTCGGCTACCTGCTGGGAAATGGAGGCCAGCAGCAATTGTTTGTCGGCAGAGACAGGCTGCCCGGATGGGTCACGCACACCCAAGACGCCGATGGTAGCGCCGCGCACAGTGAGGGGAGCGCGCACGGCCGTGTCATTGGCAATCGTTTCATGGACAACGGCCGTGTCCGGCGACCCATTGCGTTTAATCGGCTGCACCACATGCTGGTCATAGGTAAACCCTTGCAGCTCGGCCTGCCCGGTGGTCAGGAAAGATTCCCACCCTTCCCGGATCAACATTTGCTGCATACGGGTCAGTTCGTCTAATGCCTCCTGGGTGCGTTGATACTGCCGGGCATTTTGAATAGCGGTAGCAATTTGCGCCGCCAGTGTTGTTTGAATGTTAATGTCCGTCTCGGTGAAGTAATTGACTTCACTGGCCTGGATGTCTAACACGCCCAACACCTGCTCACCGGCAATGAGCGGTGTTGCCAGTTCTGAACGAGTATTCGGCAGCAGCGGGTGGGGTAAGAAACTGGCCTCCGCCCGCACATCATTGGCAATGACGCCCTGGCGTAACCGGGCCGCGCGCGCCACCAACGATTGTTTTTGGCGCAGCGAAATTTGTCGCCCTTCAGTCGCCATCTGGCGGCCCACATCGCCAGCGCCGGCCACCAGCGATAGGTATTGTTCATCCTGGCTTACCAGGTAAATGTGCGCATGGTACAGGTTAAATCGCTCTTTGGTCAGATCAGACACCTGCTGTAACAGTCCATTTACATCCAGAATGGTGGTGGCAATACGGCTCAGGTCGGCCACGGTTTGCAGTTCCAGGGCCTGTTTCGTCACCGCCTGCTGCACCTGTTTGTTGACGATCAGGCTGGCCAGGGCATTGGCGAAGAGGGTGATGAGGTCTGGTTCAAAGGGCTGCAACGGCCGTTGGCTCAACAAATTATCCACCGCTATATACCCCAACGGGTGGTCTTCCTGCATCAGCAGCGCCATCACATGCCACCCCTGGCCTACCACCTCATAATCCTCATACAAATCGGCATATTCATTCACCATACGGCGCTCGCGCGAAGCCATGATGTTGGCAAACCAATCGCCATAAGCAGACATGGGATGAGACAAATGCGTTTCATCTGTCAGATTGCCGTGTTTGTCGGTGCCAAATGTGCCCCGCATCATCAACAGGTCTTCATCAAACGTCCAGATACCCAACCGGTCAAACCCTAACCGGGAATGACCCATTAAAATCGCCTGCTGGAACACATCGGGCAGCGTCTCTAAGCGAGAAAGCTCTGTGGTCATCTCCTGCAAATTGGCTAATTTTTCCTGAAAACTGCGCGCCAACTGCTCGCTGGTGCGGATCGCTTCCTCGGCCGCCTTGCGCTCGGAAATATCGCGCATGGTCATGCTAAAGCTGGTCGGATGGCCGTCCACATCATAGTTAATGCCAATGGTTTCTTCGGTGGGGATGATGTCACCTTTGACCGTAATCACATTGGCTTCGGCAGACCACCCCCCCTTTTCCAAAGCGGTCGGAATGCCCTCTTGCAGCAATCTTTGAGCATCTTCCGGTAAATAAACAGTGGTTGTATCCAACTGCGACACATCAAAATTAGATGGATACCCCAACATCTTCAGGCCAGACGGGTTCACATAGATCCCTTTACCCTCCAATGTGCCCACCCCAATAAAATCAGGATGGTTTTCGACAATTGATGAAAGCATTTCACTGCGTTCAAACTGGCGGGTACGGTCAACCACTGTTGCCAACTGCCCCATCACAGCGCGGTAAATACGTTTTTCCTGGGCGGTAAATTCCCGCTGCTTCCCCCAATTCACCACAACCAGGCCAACCCAACGGCCGACCACCGTCAGGGGCAGTAAAGCTGCCGCAATCGCCCCCGTTTGCTTGAAGGCCATTCTGGTGGCCTCATCCACATGAGGGTCTACATCAACATCACTGATGAAGAGGGGATTCTCCGCGTCCGAGATCCAAAAGGCAGACATGGGGAAATCTGGCAGATAAAAGCGATTGTGCAGCGACAGGTTAGGCTGCTCGCTGCGTGACCACAAGGCTACCACTTCTGCCCAGGTTGGCTGCCCGCTTTGATCCAGGTCAAAAGTCAGTAAGGTGACGTTGGTGGCGCCGGTATCAATGGCGGTTTGGGCAGCGGCTAACAGAGACTCTTCCAAATTGGCAGCCTGGCTGAGCCGCTGGCTGACCTGGTAAAGCTGTTCGGCTTCTTGTAATGCTGCCTGGATGTGTTGCGTGGCCTGCACCGCTTCAACCACGGAGAATGTTTGCTGCGCCAGATTGGAGAAAATGCGTTCATCCCGGCCGGTGAATGAATGGGGTGTATTCCAGTTAAAAACGATCAAACCGGCCCAACGCTCTTGGGCATATAAAGGCAGCACGGCCGTCGCCAGAATTTTGATCTGGGTGTGCAGCCGGCGCAGTTCCGGGCTGATAGCTTCGTGGGTAGCGGTGTCAGCAATGAGCAACGGCCGTTCCGGGGATGAGAGCCATAAGGAAGTAAAACCAAAACCGGGCAAATAATACCGGGTTCCTTTGGGGATGCCCCCTTCGCCCGTATGCCAGGAAGCCTGCACCACTGCCCATTCCGGGCGGCCGGCCATATCATTTTCAAAAAATAACAGTTGGGCAGAAGTGGCGCCCAGGCGACGGCCGTAACTGCTAACCGCCTCTAAAATTTGTTCCGGCTGGCCCGCCTGCGTCAATTCAGAAGCAATATCATACTGAATGTTGGTCTGCTCCACCTGCTGCGCGTTTTGAATAGCCACTGCCACCTGGTTGGCAATGGATTGCAGCAGCGCCACACTTTCCTCGTTTAGCCCATAGGCCACATTGTGCTGCACATCCAGCACGCCCAACACATCATCTCCCAGGGCAATGGGAATGGCAACCTCTGCTTTGGTATCTGGCAGCAGGGGATTGGGCAGCCAGTGGTTATCCTGAGAGACATCGGGGATCAATACCACCTGATTGGTAGCTGCTGCCCGGCCCACCACACCCTGGTTGACGCGCAGTTTGTGCCCGGCAACCAGCATTTCCTGGCCGGCCTGCCCCGTGCCGCCGGCCATCAACAGATATAGTTTGGAGGCATCGAACAGATAAATTTGGGCATGGTAATAGTGAAAAGCGTCACGGGTCTGGTTCACCACTTCCGTTACCAATTCATCCAGGTCAAGGATGGTGGAAAGGCGGCGGCTGACTTCCGTGCTGGTAGCCAATGCCTGGGTACGGTCGGCTACGCGGCTTTCCAGCGTGCCAATGAAGGCGCGCAACTGCGCCGTCATGTTGTTAAATGCCTGGGCCAACACGCCAATTTCGTCTTGTGTTTCTACAGGCGCCTGACGATTGATGTCACCACCGGCAATGAGTACGGCCGTGTCCGTTAGACGATTCACAGGGCCGGTAAACAGCCGGGCAAAATACGCCGCCAACAGACTGCCAACGGCAACGGCCGTGAGCGCCAGCAGGATACTGACACGCTCCTGCGCATCTACTGGCGCCAGGGCTTTCTGAACCGGTTGATGCACAATAACAGACCAGCCCAGCGTATCGACAGATGGAATAAGCCCAAACGTAGAAATGGGGGATAGATGAATGAGACTGCTTTCACCATCAATATCATCAATGGCATTGGGCGCCAGGTTATCACGCAGCAAATTCAGCGTAGCCGGGGCTATATTTGGCGGCGCCAGATGCAGTTCACCGGTTGTATGTTCATCTTCATCATGCAGCATCAGGTCACCAAACAAGATATTGCTGCGAACCGACTCCCCCAACTCTCCCGTTTCGGCCACCAGTTTTTGGAGCTGCTGCAAAGCTAATGTGGTACGCAGAATACCCACCACCTGATTGCCAGAATAAATGGGTATGGCAATGGGAATACCGGTGGCACCCGTAACCGGGTCTTGCTGCGGCAAATCAATGTAGATAGCACCATCCCCCTGGTTGTAGGCAGCCTGCCACCAGCTTTCTCCGCTGTAATCAAACCTGTCCACATGGGATGTGGCCCCCACCAGCGCGCCGTAACTGTTTGTCACCAACAGTACCAAATTTTCAGGGAAATTGTATTGATAGTTACGCAAGATACCGGCTGTGGCATTGTTGGTAAACCTGTTCACAATGCCCGATCCGGCCGGGGCCGTAAGCCACTCGGCATTGAGTTGGTCAATGGTGTCCGAAATTTCCGCTGGCGTGCCGGTGTACTCCCGGTTATTGCTGCGAACAAGGAGAGTTAACCCGTTGTCCAGACTGAAAGCCCGCAAGACACTCACTTCCCGCCCTAATAGTTCACTCACGGCCAAAGACTGAGAGGCACTCACTGTGTGATACTGTTCATTCAATTGACTGGTAAGGTTACGCCGGGTGATACCGTTCACGACTACTGTGGTTAAGATAACGGTGATGACGACCAGGGCCACGGCGGCTGAAATGAGCTTGGTCCGCAGGGAGTACGTGGGAAACTGCCGGATGGCTACAGCCATTGTCAACACAATCAGAACAACGGCCGTGACATAAATAATGCGCAAGTCTGTCTGGGATATACCACCACGTTCAGCCGGCCAAAACGTATCCAAAACAATCAAAATGGCACCGGTGAGGAAGGCAGTCACCACCCCCCAGGCAACTGTTCGGGACGGCAAGGTCTGGCTGGCAAGCAGCACAATGATCAGCGTGATGGAAATGGTGAGTGGTAAACCAATTTCCGTCAGCCGGGTAATGAGAAACAGGTCAAAGCCAAATAACACAAGGGCAACCAGGGTAATGGCCAGGGTGACACGGCCGTGCCTGACCAACAAGGCTCCTACCCCCATCAACAGGGCCGCCACAATGCCAAAACCCGGCTCAATCAGGTCGTGGTAGTTGCCATCACCATCGGTAAGCTGCCGGATGAAAATGATGGTGGCGGCCAGACCCACGATCAGGCCCATGGCTATTAACAACCGATAGGCACGCCTGATTCGTTTTGTTTCTTCAGATGTTTCTTCTGCCTGTTGGTGAAGTAATGTCATAATACCTTACCCAAGTTGTTGGTGGCTTTATTCGTGAAGGGGCCGGTGTCGGGCACGGCCGTTGCCGGTTCTTCCAGATACACAAATGCTTCCAAACTCAAGGCACGGCCTACCTCTTGCACGGCCGTGCGCAAAACCGATTCGGCATCTACGGCCGTGTACACCCGTTCCGACACCCGCCGCAAAATCTGCTCTTGTTGGGCGCGCGCCTGGGTTTCTTCAATCAGGCGAATGGTTTGCGCCACCGCCGCCGCCTGGTCTACCAGACTGCTGATCTGGCGTATATCCGCCTCCGTCAGGTCTTGCGGCGCAATCGAGCGAGCCATGACCAGACCAAGCCATTGATCCCCAATGACCAGCGGGAAAACAGCCAGACTACTGACCTCAAAGTGGTCTATCAGGAACGCGCGGATTGCCTCGTCCAACTCCGTATCGGTATGGACATTATTCACCACAAACGGATGATCCTTTGTCAGGGCGTCAGCTACCGGGAATTGATCTACCTGAGACACATCCCCAACTGCTCCCACCAAACCTATCCCCACCATATCCATCATCGCCGCCGTCATCATCGTTTGCGGGCGCGTATCACGCCAGGGCTGATCAAAAAAATGTATCTCTATCTGATCCATCCACTGCAAGGCGGTTGAGGCCACCAACGCCTCCAGAATTTCGTCCAGGGTTGTTGCCCTTACCACCCGCTCACTACCGGTATACAGCTGATCCGTCTGGGCGCGAGCAAGTTCTGTCTCTTCAAAGAGGCGAGCGCGCTCTAATGCTTCGGCCACTTGCACGGCAATGTTAGCCAACAATGCCTCAGTTTCTGGGGAGACTGGCGTCCCTGCGTCTTTACGCACACCTAATTTGCCGATGGTAAGACCACGCGCCTGCACCGGAATCACAATGGCTTCTTCGGCCGTGAGACCAGGGAGGGAGGCCCCAACCGCCGGGTCAGACGCCTCCATTTCGGCAGAGAACATGATCGGCTGGAGTTCCTGACGGTTAGCAATGTACCCCTGTATGGCCCGCTGCCGGCTGTTTCTAAATGATTCCCAGCTTTGCCCGGTGACTACGCGCTGTAAGGAACGAAGTTCTTCCAGTGCGGTTTGTGTCTGTTGGTACTGGCGAGCATTTTGCAGCGAGATGGCAACTTGGGAAGCGAGCGTGGTAAAGATATTGAGGTCTTCGGCCGTAAATGCGCCTGGCTCGTTTGATTGAATATCTAACACCCCTAATACCTGCCCGCCCACCAGCAGCGGTGTGACGATTTCCGCTTTTGTCTCAGGCAGCAGCGGGTGGGGCATGTAGTCTGGTTCGGTGGATACATCATTGATGAGGATGCCCTGGCCGGTGCGGGCGGCGCGGGCTACCAATGATTTAAGGGTGCGCTGTGATAAACGTGGGCTTTGGCTGGCGGCAGCAACGGTTAAATTGCCGGCCGCGCCGGTAAGAACGAGATCGTTCTCTTCCAGGATGAACACGGCCGTCTGGTAAAGGCCAAAAGCGGCATGTGTTAATTCGGCTACTTCTTGGGCCAGTTGGGCGGGATTGCGGTTGGCGGCAACGGCCGTGCTGATTTCAGCCACCTTCTGCAAATTTTCGGCCTGCGTCTGCAACTGCGCCAACAACTGGTGGTTTTCAATATAACTGCTAATACGCCGCCCTACACTACCAATGACCGCGCTATCTTCATCACGGAAATTCAGGGCCGGATCAAGATAAGCAATATGGACACGCCCCACAAATTCCCCACGAACCGTCAGGTCTTCCACCATGTGGCGGGGCAGTTCGATGGCCCGGCTTTCGCCAAAGATTTTGTCACCCATGGTCACCGCGGTAATACAGGCTTCTGGGTGGCTCATGGTTTGCGGAATGCGCCGGGTGATCCAGGTCATAAACTCATCTATGGCCGAAACTTCCTCAGCTTTGCGCCCAATTTCGTTTAGTAGATTCAACTGCTTCAGCCGTTCGGCCAACTGCTGCTCAATCTGCTTCCGTTCGGTAATGTCTGTGGAGAGGCCAATGAGATATTTGGGATCACCATCAGCGCCCACAACAGGCGCTTTGAGGGTGTGCAGCACCACCTTACCGTTTACGCCTTCAACTACTTCTTCAGGGACTTCCACCAATTTCTTGTTTTGTAATACCTGGTAATCCTGGTCGGCAAAACTGGCGGCTGTTTCCGGTGGGAAAAAATCATAATGGTTTTTGCCTTCTATTTCTGAGGCCGACAGCCCTACCAACTCTTCCATGCCCTTGCTAACCCGAACATAGCGCAAATTTTCTGCCTCTTTCACAAACAGGATAAGCGGAATGTTGGCCACAATAGAGTCCAGGAAAAGGGTGGTTTCGGCCATTTCCGTCAGCAGTTCCGCATTTTGAATGGCCACCGCTAATTGGGCGGTCAAGGTCTGAAAGGCGGGTAAGGCTGCTTCATTAAGGCTGTTGGCCTGGCTGCTTTGCACATCTAAAACACCTACAACCCGGTCGGCCGTTATCAGGGGGATAGCCATTTCCGAGCGGGTATCAGGCAGCGCCGGGTTGGGGCGGAAAAAGTCGCTGGTTTGGGTATCGGGCACAATAACCGGTTGAGCGTGGGTTGCGGCACGGCCGTTGATAGAATGTTCATCTACCGGCAGGCGATGCCCCTGCGCCAGCAGGTCTTGCCCCACCGTTCCGATGCCTGCCCGCAGCCGCAGCCACTGTCCGGTTTCATCCGTCAGATAAATCTGGGTGTAGTACAGGTCAAAGCGTTCACGGATAAGCGTGACCGCCTGCTGCAATAGATCATCCAGGTCCCGAATTTGGGCGATCACCTGCCCTACCTCCGTCGCCAGCATCAGGTCAGTTGTACGCTCCCGCACACGATCTTCCAACGATTGGCTAAATGCTTGTAATTGTTTGTTGGCCGCTCTTAATTCTTGCTGCCGCACCCTGGCAATGCGGTCACGATGCTGATTGGCTACCAAAACAAGCACAGTAGAAATGATGAGCAGGCCAACGGCCGCAGCCACCAGTTCATAAGTCATAGCAGGTATAAACAGCGGCCCAAGCAACAAAAATGCGATGTTCCCTGTCGCAAACAGCAAGACATCCCGGTTAGAAAGAATGGCGCTGGCAAATAAAACAATGACTATCAAATAGAGAAAACTGGAGTTGGACGGTGGGTCTGACAGGAAAAAGGAAACGTAAATGGTAGAGGTAAGGGCAACAATAGCAATGAGCGGTGTCCACCGGTAGTATGGGGTGCGGCTGAGTACATAGGCAGTAGCCAGCACCAGACTAATGACCACATATACCATGAATTCGAGCGGTTTGGTAAAAGCACTGCCAGAGATGAGCCGAACGGGAATGTTAACGGCCGTTAACCCGGTAATCACCAGGGTAATGGTTGCCAGAAAACGGGCCTGCTGCCACTCGGCAGGGTCGGTTACGGTAGCGGCAGGTTGCGCCAGGCTATCCAAAAAACGGACGATACGTCCGCTGGGGGTGAACCGGTTATCCTGTTGGTTCAAATCAGTCATCGTGGTCTCCAATCGAGAATAGGGTCAGGTTAGTTATGACCATTGCCGCCATCGGCGGCAGCCGGGTCGGGCTGGATTTGTTCTTCCAGGTAAATAAACGCTTCCAAACCCAGGTGGTTGTTAATTTCTTGGGCAGTTGCGCGCAAAATGGATTCGGCGTCTACGGCCGTATACACCCGCGACGTCACTTCCCGCAAAATCTGCTCCTGGCGCGCGCGGCTTTGCACCTGCTGCAGCAGGCGAATGCCTTCCAGCGCAATGGCCGCGCCGCTGGCAACGGCCATCAATAATTCCAACTGATATTCGCCATATTGATTGGCCGCATCAAAACTCTGCATGGCCAACACCCCCAGCACGCGGTCGCCAATCACCAGGGGAACGCCCATCCAGGATTTGGCGCGGGCGCCAATAGCCTCAAAGCCCATTTCGGCAGCCACCAGCGCCATGTCCCCATTCACCAGCAGCGGTTTACGGGTGCGCATCACATACTCCGTCACCCCATTGCTGCTGCGGCGGCGAATGATGTTTTCCACTTTGTGGGAATGGGTAACCTCGCCGGGGATATAAAACAGATGAATGGCAATTTCATTCAACGTTTCATCGTACAGGGCAATATAGAAATTTTCGGTGTTGTGAATAAGCCGGGAAGTAAAGGTTTGGATGAGCGTCAACATTTCTTCGGTTTCGCGGGCGGCGGCAAAAGCCGCACCCATTTCATTGAGAATGTTGAGTTCAGCCGTGCGCTGTCTGGCTTCAGACAAGGCTTCTTCCGTTTGCCGGGTCAAGCGCAGGTTTTCCAGGTGAGCGCTGAGACGGGTGGCAACGGCCGTAAGAAATTCGGCCGCTTGTGCGTCGGTTGAGTCCAGGTCAGCCAGTTCCAGAAAACCCACCGGTTCTCCTTGCACCAACAAAGGCGCTTGCAGTGTGGGGTCCGTGACGGCCGTTGCGTCGGTCAGTGGGCTAACGGCATATTGATCGTAAACAAAGCCGGTCACTGCCTGCTCTTCTTGCACCGCCTGCCACCCCTCGCGCAATAACCGGCGTGAGGCTTCTTCCGCCTCCTGGCGGTATCGTTTCGCTTCATCCAGCAAGCGTAAATTTTCAATGCGTTGGCCCACCTGTTCGGCAATAGCGCGGATGATCGCCGCATCGTCCTCTGACCAGAGATCAGGATTTAAATCTTCAATGCCAATAGAACCAACTGACTTCCCCACCACCGTCACCGGCATCTGCACCCCGGCGGTAGATGGCCTAGCGCCCGCCTTTTGCATTTCCACAACCTTACCGGCCTCATAACGATAGCCTACCAGTTCGTTTTGGTGAATGCCATCCAGATAGCGTCCCCATGATTGCGTCACGTTTTGCCGAATTTGTGCTTCAAGCTGTTCCTTAATATCCAACGATTCTTGAAGCAAGCGGGCATTTTCCACCGCAATGGCTAACTGCACCGCCAACACTTCCAGAGCCGGAATATCCTCTTCACTAAAGCTGTAGGGCGTGTCACTTTGCATATTCAGAACGCCAACCAGCTTGTCACCGGCTACAAGCGGCACACAGAGTTCCAATCGAGTTTGTGGCAGCAGAGGATTGGGTTTATGCAAAGGGTTGGTTTGGGTATCTTTTACCAGAATCGTGCGTTTTTCCGCCGCCGCCGTTCCGTTGATGGAACCACTACCGATGGCTAAACGGTGCCCGCGTTTTACCAATTCCCGGCCCACACTCCCGGTACCTACGCGCAAGTCCAGAAATCTTTCGGTCACGTCAACCAGGTAAATTTGGGTGTAATACACAGCAAACCGCTGCGAGATATGTTCCACAGCATATGCCAATAGCTCGTCCAGGTCGTTGATTTTTTGGGAAATGTTGCTGCCCACCTCAGCGCTGACCACCAGAGCATAGGTCCGTTCAGCCACTCGTTGCTCCAAACCACTGATCAAGGTTCTTAACTGTTCCGTCATGCTGTTGAACGCACGCGCCAACAGCCCGATTTCAGTTCTATCTTTAATAGTAACGTGCTGCGACAAATCACCGGCGGCCATTTGCAGGGCCACCTCTGCCAGGGAAAGGATAGGGCTGGAAATGCGTTGGGTCACCATATAACCCAGGATAGCCGCACTAATGGCGGCAACGGCCGTGATCGCCACACCCAAATTCCGCGTTGTCTCCGCCGGAGCAAATGCTTCCTCCACGTCAATTTCCGCCAACAAAGCCACCTGCAAATCAGGCAGCCAGCGGTACACACCCAAAACCGGCACACCAGGCCGCCGATAATCAGGATAAAGACCATCACCATTATTTCCGGCCAACGCCTCATCAATACCCACACTGTGATATGCACGCTCCTGAGGATACCCATCCTCCTCAAAGCGGCTGGGGGTAAGCAAATAATTGCTTTCGGCGCTGACCAGATACGTTTCACCCGTTTCCCCCAAACCGGTGCGCTCTAACATGATGTCACCCAGCGTACTCAGGTCCAGGCGACCGGCCAAAACGCCGATTGGTTCCCCTGTCTGTTCATCCTGCAAGACATGGGTCAACACCATCGTTAAACCACCCACGCTCAAATCATAATAAGGTGTTTGAAATGATGATTCCGCCAGATCAGCCGTGTAATAAGGCTGGTTGACCACTGATTTGCCCGTTTGCACCGGGCTAGAAGAAGCCAAAATAACGCCTTCCGGTGTGTAAAGGAAAAGCTCCTCAAAAAAGGAAGAACCGCTCGCAGCCTGGGCAAACAACGTTTCCAATGCACGCTGTTCCCCTTCCGCCAACTCACCTGCCTCAAAAGAAACCACGCCATCACGCATCATTTCCGCATGACGGCCAATGGGAAACTGCTCCAAGGTGGATTGGCTGTCACGTACCCAACGATCCAGTTGGTCCTGTTTTAATTGCGCAATTGCCTCCAACCCGGTGAGTGTTTGTTGGCGAATTTGGTTAATGGTGTTGGAGACAATAATGCTCACCACCAAAACCATAGGCAGCACCGCCAACAGCACAAAAGCGCCGATCAAACGCCAGCGAATTTGATTCCAAAACCGGATGCGGCCGGTGGAAGGCAGTTCCATAGTTTGAGATGCTTGCATAAGGTTCATCCCTGCAGACCAAAAATGGTTTTAAATCCGTAAGCGTTCAGTCCCTCCAGAGACCTGACAGGTTTTTGGCCTGCGAGGTTTCAAATTGAACTGGTAGAAAACCTGTCAGGTCTGAACGCTTACTTAAATCCTTCGGGTCTAAGTAGTTACGTTGGACCTATTCTTGATTGATCGCCTCTAAAAAGCGCAGGTCATACGCTTCTTCAATAGTAATTGGCTCAGCTAAAATTCCATGATCTAACATAATCTGGTGAATTTGTTCCCAAGTCTTGGGCTGCATAGCGCCCAATGTGCTGCCGGCGGGATTTATCAGAGGCAGCCAAGCCTGCAACCGCCGCTCTTGCTCTGCGGCTACCAGGGTATCGTTGTATTGCGTCACAAGCGTGACGGCTAGCTCCGGATCGGCAATCACATCGGCCATACCTTGCAAATAGGCGCGCAAGAAGCGTTCTACGACATCTGGTTTTTCGTTGATCATCGTTTCTGTGGTGAAAATCAACGAGGTATAGTCATTGATGCCATAATCACTGAGCAAAATAGAGGTTGGTTCTAAACCCGCTTCCCGCACCAGAATGGCCTCGTTAATGATCCAACCACCGATAACATCAACCTCATCATTGATCAGGGGATCGATACCAAAGGTGGTGCGCGAGATGGTTTCAATGTCATCCGGGTTTAGCCCTTGCGAAAGCAGCAAAGCGTTATAGAGAGCGGCAGCGCCGCCATCATTGACAGCCACCCGTTTGCCCACCAGGTCAGAGGGACGGATGATGTTGTCTTCCGCCAGAGAAATGAGGGCAAATGGACTCCGTTGTATTTCGGCGGCGATGGCTACTACCGGCACACCGGCAGCCCGTGCCTGAATGAGAGAGATGGCGCTGGTAGCGCCAAAATCCGCGCTGCCCTCACCAACCTGGGTGATGGGATCAATGTATCCTTGCTCGCCAAAGCCGCCTTCATTGATCTGGACTGATAAGTTTTCGGCGGCGAAACGGTCATTGGCCACAGCCGCATACAAACCAGCCGCCGAATACTCGTGAATCCAACCCATCTGAAATGTCACTTCATCCGGTTCGGCAGTGCTTGTTTGGGAACCATTGGCCGCACTGCACCCCACGATAAACAAGGCCATAACGGCAAAGGCCAACACTATTTTTACATATTGCCCTGGTGCGAAAATAATAGCTTTCATGGTGGTGTACTCCTTAATAAATCTCACAAAAACGCAAGGGAATTAGTCCCCTTGCCCTACTCTTTGGAAACAAATTGATTCCCGTTTTCAGCAGCATGTAACGTCTGCCAGTCAACCTGAACGTGAAGGCGTTGGCCTAAAAAGTCGCCTAACTCTTTGGCCGCCACCTGCAAGACGTTCTCGATGGTAGGCGCCTGCTGGATTTTTTGGTTGATAATGTTGACCCTGTTCTCTCGTTCAGCCTGTTTGCGCGCCTCTTCAAAAGAGCGCGCATTGTGGAAGGCGATGGCTACCTGGCTGGCTACCGATTGCAGCAGGGCTAGATCCCCTTCTGTGAGACCTTCACTCACATCATGCTGAACATCCAAAACGCCTAATACCCGGTCACCAATGGCAATGGGTACGGCAATTTCCGCTCTGGTATCCGGCAGCAGGGGGTTGGATTTCCAGTCCGGCGATTGGGAGACATCGGGGATGAATACGGCCGTGTTGTCCGCCGCCGCCCGCCCCACTAACCCCTGGCCGATGGGTAGTTGATGCTGCCGGGCCAACATCAGTTGTCCGGCTTCCCCGGTCCCACCGCGCATGTGCAGCACCTTTTCCTGGTCATCCAGAAGATATATTTGCACATAATAGTAATCAAATGCAGACCTGACCTGTTCCACAATTTCGGTCACAAGCTCGCTCGGATCCAAAATGGTGGATAGGCTGCGGCTCACTTCAATACTGGTGGTCAGGGCATGGGTACGCTCTGTCACTCGTTTCTCCAGGTCAATAATCGAGTGTTGCATCTGTTCCGTCATCTGGTTGAAGGTAAGGGCCAGTGTGCCAATTTCATCATTACCAGTCACTTCAGCGCGGGCTGAAAGATCGCCTTCCGCTACCCGAACGGCCGTGTCGGTCAGACGTATAATCGGCCGGGCCAACACCTGCGCCACCACCGCCGCCGTAATCGAAGCCAGCAAAACGATAACGACACCCAACAAAGCGTTAGTGCGCTGCTGCTGCTCCACCGGCTGCAACGCTTCCGCCTCCGATTGCACAGCTACTACCCGCCAACCCAGGCTGTCCACCTTCGGCTCATTAGCCAAGGTATTCACCCGGCCCTGGCTGATCAAACTGGGAGCGCCATTATAAACCTCGTTCAAAAAAGGCAAATTGTTGAGCCAAAGTTCCTCCACCAGCTTATTTTCAGTGGTTGGGATAAACTGAAGTTGAACCGCAGAATCCCCTCTGACCTCAATTTGCCGGGAATTAGGAAAGTGCAGATCAAAATGGCCGGTTTGTCCAAAAGCAGCTTCCCGCAAGATTTGTACCAGTGAATTTAAGCTGTAGGAAGTCAGCAGCACACCAGACACGCGGGAACGGCCTGTTCTGTCACGAGTGCGCACCGGCACGGCAATATCTACTAATACTTCATCGCGGTCAGCGGCCACATAAGGCTGACCCACATGCACCGTAGCAAACCCGGCAGAAGATACATTCCGCCACCACTCTTCATTACTATAGTCAAATTTCTCGGGGCGGTGTGAAGCGGCTACCAGAGCGCCGTGGGCGTCCGTGAGCAAGATGCGGTTATGGTCAGGAAATGTTTGCTGAAATGCGATCAACTGCTGGGAGGTGGTGTTGTTTACCACGCTCAGCACCAGCCGATCCGTCGAGTCCGCCTCGCGCCACTGTTGGCTCAATTGTAAAATGGCGGCTTTTACTTCTTCAGGCGTCTGTCCCTCATAAAACGTATTGCGGGCTTCCACAGCATCACTGACGGCTCGGTTCAACGCCAGCGTCTCCATAATGTTAATCTGGCGGGCCATCACTTCCCCCAACGCCAATGCCTGCGATCCGGCCAGACTGTTCAGGTTGCCACCTACCTGGTTTACCAGCGCGTTTCGCGTGGTAATACCCACAATCACCGTCACCGCCACCACCGAGACAATGGCAACCATGGCTGTGGCCGTGATGAGTTTGGCCCGCATACTATAATTCTTGAAATTAAAGGCAATAAACAGGCCATAAACCAGAAAGATGGCCACAATAACGCCGGGCAAAAAGGCTTGCAGATTGGCCGGAACCTGGGTTCGGCTCTCCGGCCCATACAAATCAATTAATAGCGTCACACAGCCGACAACAGTAGCCACAATCGCGGCCCGCGTTATCCCTTTTGACGGCAATATATTATCAGTGATGAGAATGACAAGTATGGGCAGGCTCAGTCCTAGAACAATGCCAAATCCGGCCAGCAATAAAACAGAAAGCGGCCAGATGATCATCATGCCGATAAACACCAGCCAGATGGCTTGTTGTACCCGGCCTTTTTTCACCATGTATATGGCGACTATTGTTAACAAAGCAAACCCGGCCAATATACCGGCTACGATCAAAACGGCCGTCATACTTTGCTGGTAGCCCACAAAAAGGTAAAACAAGACAACCAAAATAGTAGCGCCCAATAAGATGGACAATTTCAACAACGCTCTTTTTTGAACGGCGGTTGCTTCTGGTGGTGTTTTTTCATCAGCATGTGTCATGCGAGTTCTCCCTGTTGACGGGTCTTCCTTGTGGCGTTTAGGGGGCGGATTCGGGTTGGGGGTTACGGCCGTTACCCGGCTGATTGACAACATTCACCTGCCCGGCTGCCAGACGCACTCGTGTTTGTGGCGCCTGTACCGTCCGGCCAATCTCCCGCACCGCCACCTGCATCGCCTCCTCCATGGTGGTGGTACTTTGAATTTGCTGGCTAATCTGGTTGATCAACGCCTCTTGTTCTGCTTGTGCCCGCGCTTCAGCCAACAACCGCGCATTTTCCAAAGCCACCGCCACCTGGCCAGAAATTGAAAGCAGCAAGTCGGCGTCACTTTGCCCTAATCCATTCCGCACATTTTGCTGCACATCCAGCACCCCTAACACCTTCCCACCCAGCGCAATGGGCACTGTGATTTCTGATTGGGTATCCGGCAGCAGTGGGTTGGGCAGCCAGAACTCAACCTGATTCACATCTGGAGCCAATACCGGCTGGTTTGTACGCGCGGCCCGCCCCACCAACCCTCTTTCCACCGGCACCTTATGCTGCTGCCTGACCAACTCCACCCCGGCGTGCCCGGCGCCTGCCGCCAGTTCCAATGTGTTGCCAGATTTATTCAATAGATACAGGTGAACCTGGTAATAATTGAAAGCGTCGCGTATTTCCTGGGCTACCGTTGTGACCAACTGCGCCTTATCCAGAATAGTTGAAACCGTGCGACCAATTTCGGCGCTGGTAACCAATGCCTGGGTGCGCAAAGCTACCCGGCTCTCTAATTCCGCGTTCAAACCCTGTAATTGCTGGTTTGCCTGGGCTGCAACCTGCTCACTGGCTTGCGCTCGTTCTAAGGCGTCGTTCAAGTTACGCACCGCAAAATGTAACAAGGAGCCTGTCAGGGAAAAAACCGAGGCGTAAATGATGAAATCAACGGCGGAAACTATTCGCTGCGGCTGGGGCTGAATGATCCCCTGGAGTTCGGCAATATAAGCAGCCGCCAGGATAACAATTGTGAGTGCCGTAAAGATGATGGAGGCTTGCCGTCTTCTTAACAGGAGGATGGCCATGATGATCACGAGGGCAAAACCAACTGTACTGGTGTTGCGAATGCCGCCGAAGAGGAAGGTAACGGCCGTTAGCACCGCCAAAAAAGTAAAAGAGAAGAGATAACTAACCAGTTCAACACGCCCACGGCGCATCACATACCACAAACCGGCCATGATGGCCGCCATCGTCCAGCCTAACAAGAGAGAGAGCGTATTGCCTGGCTGCGTGGGATCAGACAAGACGATCAGCAGGGGCACCAGAAACGTAACCCCTAACATGGTCAGCAAGGCTGTATTCAACAAATTGGCTGAAAGTGCCTGGGTTTTATCCTCCTCCGCAGAAGGAGCTAACAGTTCTTTTATTCGGTCATACATGGTAACCTCTGCCAGGTTAAGACACGGCGTGATAGTTTTTTGGCAATGAATTCGTGATGGGGTGTCTGTTTTTGAGCCTGCTTCTCATGGATCTACACTACATTTGTTAACCCCAACTTCTCTTCTCCGTAAAGATGAGGTTTTTGCACTCTGGTAGGATAAACAATCTTTCACTTTCATGCGAGATGAGAATAGTACCAGTGAGGCCAATGTTACACAGAAGATGAGGTTGGTAAAGTGAAGGGGGCGTGATTGTCAGGATAGAAATCGTAGTAATATAGTCCCAACCTCTGCCAAAGCTAAACTTTATATAGATTTTATGGATGAAACGGCCGTGATCAACCCATTGATTCACCATCTATCTCGTCTGCAAACGGCCGTGTTCCAGTCAACGGATACCAAAACGGCCCCAGATGTTGCCCCAGGCCAATAATTGGCCCCCTTTCCCAGGCTTCCCGGTAACGAACCGCTTCCTCCGCCCGCCCCGTCTTATCAGAGCGCCAGGTAGCCCGCAAAAAAGCATAATCATAAAAAATCCGCCGCAACGAATCCTCATCCAAACTATACCCAGGCTGCTGCGTCCAATAACATTGAACCTCTTCATATAAAAGTGGAGGCAAAACATCCTGGCTGATGAGCGGTTTTCCAAAACTAACCAATAGCGAAGCCGGCGGAATAGCATCGCCATACAACGCGCGCACCGCTTCCCGGCGATTACCGGCGCCCTGCACAAAAGCCTGCCCCACCCATTGCCACATCTGGTCAAAATCAGGCGTGATCACAAACCACAAATAAGGACCACTTGCCCCTTGTGTCTTTTCCATCACCGCCTCAGCCGCAGCCTGCAATGCCGGTATGGGCGCGCCAGCCGTCACAATACGCACCTGCCAGTTTGCTTGCAGGTAATAGGCAAGCGATTCCTCACCAGCTAACCCCCACGTCAACCACTGCACCAATCGCTGCCTATACAAACCGCCTTCCGCAAACATCTTCGGACTGCCCATCGGCATGATCAAATGCTCCACACCCAGCCGGAAAAAGAGTTCACAAGCAGACATCATCTGCTGCCGATTCCAACGAGCAAAATCATCGCCGAACTCAATACCGGCCAAAGCCGCCGCCCGCCTGGTACCGCCGGATGCAAAAATTACGCTCTTCGGCGCCACTTGCGTCACAACCTCAACAGGCGATGCTAAAAACTCTCCTAACGTAAGCATCCCAATTGGGGTATCCATTTGCACATCTCCTTTTCCTAAGACCTTCCTATCAGGACTGATTTCCTACAGACTTGCTCTAAATTTGACCGGGCATTCATTTTTTCTGACAGATTAAGCGGTAATAATATCGTAAATCTTATCAATTTGATTGGGGAGATAAACAATGAAGAAAAACTTAACCATTCTCACGCTTCTATTTTTAGCTCTGTGCAGTATTTTGATTGTTAACCAAAGTGCTGCCCACGCCCTTGAGCAGCCAACTGCTTTTGAATCGTCATCGGCAATAGATTTTGCTATTGCCGCCACCGATGAAACGCAAGGGCACTGTTCAAGCAAACGGATTATTTCATCCTTTGTCAACAAGCATCAAGTTGAGGCTCACGGTTTCAATTTTCAGGTGACGCCGCCCGGTGGTTCTTATGCATTTAATCGGGAAGGTCACCAACGGTATCTGTCACTGCGGATGGATCCGTTCCCGTTTAATGGTGAGCTTTCCTCCAGCCGTATTTCAGAGATTGACACATCGCTGCCTCCCGAACAACGTGTTTTTTGCTGGCAGCCAACACAGAGAAAAAATGTAGTGGTGATGTATACGCATCGTTTTGCGGAAGCAGCGCCACCGCCTGGATTATCGGAAAATCTCTTTTTGTGGAATGCGCCATTAGACACAGGTAACTTTATCACGGCCGTTGGCGTCACCCGCAGCAGCATTTTCGGTGGGTACTTCGCCATTGTGGCCCAGGACTTTGACTTTGCCACCGGTTCTGGTTTACTTCAATTGGTACCCATGCCGGCATGGCTGGACGCCACAACCTGGCACACCATCAGCATCGAACTATCTCAAGAATCTGCCACAATCCAGGTAACACAAGGCAGTAATCAGGCAACCGTTTTGCAAACCACGTTACTACGTCCACCCGACCCATTAGGGTTTGAATTCTCCGTAGACAACGAAATAGTCCCTGGGGTCATCGTCCCTGTAACCGTAGCCGAACAACTTGATGTCGCCTTTTACAGCGCCGGATTACAGCGGCGATAAAACCAGACCAATCATTTGCAGCTAAAAAAAACAGCCCTCCTTTTTCCAGAGGGCTGTTTTTTTGCGTCTTGTTTGATGCTAGAGCCGGGCAGGCTGGCTCACGGTCAATTGGGGCAGCGCATATGACTGTGACCAATGATAGGCCTGGTGTCTGGCCAGGGCCGCCTGGGCGGCAAACACAGTGCCCATCGTCACACCAACAGGTTGATACAAAGTCTTGCCAATCCACAACCGGGCGGAGGGCCGCTGGGCGCTGTTTTTGCTCAGGAACTGATTGGCTAATTTCAGCGAACTCATATCCCTTAATAATCCCGCCTGTGAAGCGGCAATCAGCCCCAAAACAGCAAAACTGGTCTCCTCTATACTTGGCCGCTCACCACTGCCCCAGCCACCACTCCTGTCTTGCCTGGCCAGAACGAACTCCACACAACGCCGGGCCAAATCATCATCCCAACCGGCCAAAGCTGAAATAGCGCGGGAGGTTACATATAATGGAGAAATGTGCCACTTGTCATTAAACTGGTGATGGCGATCTAATTGCTGCCTCAGCCATTCAGTAACACGAATGGCTAATTGTTTGTGTTCGTAACTGGACAAACTGGTACGCAGCGCCATTAAGGCGTGAACATTGGCCGAAACAGAAGGAGTGCGTTCATCTAAATAGGTGAAGAAGTGATTTGAATCCCAAAATTTGAGCAGAGGTTTCATGGACGGGTTTAACCCGGCCCACCGCAGTACAGTGTAACCGGTAGCCGTATTATCACTATCATTCACCGGAAAAACCTGGCTCCAGGATAAGCCCATCGGCGGCGCATCGTACATGCGGGCCAGTTCTTTTATATAGGGGGCTATCTCCCGATCTGTTGGCGCAAACCCGGCCCGGCGAAAACTATCCAATACCCAGGTCAGTTCAAAGATCTCCACAGGCCAGCAAAACCCAACACCCCCATGACCCAGGTTGAGTACATGGTTGAGAAAAGCAGCCGCTCGCGCCGAGTCACGGCCGTGTTGCCGCAAAGCGCGCAAATAAGCCGCCGTAGTCGCCGTTGCCGTAGCAATAGAACCATACTTGTCCAGAATACGTTCATCTATCTCCACCAATCGGTCATCTGGTAAGATCTCCATACTAAACCACCAGGTGCGCGGTTGGGTGTAATCAATCTCCAACTTACCAATCAGCGACATTTTCCTGGCTGTAATTTGTTTGAGTTCATCTGACCAGAGAGTAGACGGTAGATTCAGGCCAAAAGGTTCCAATCTGGACAACAAAGCCGGCAGCAGCAGTTCAAAACCAATAGGCGCTTCAGGCTCAACCGCCAACCGGTTCACATAACGGTGAATGGCTTCCACCCCATGCGCAATAGTGGGGGCATCAGCAGGCTCCTGCCAGGTAGAAAAAGCCAAAATTGCCGCCAACGTGGAAATCAACCGCTCATGGGCAAAACAGACAGAGGACTCTCCCCACCCACCATCTTCCAACTGGTGCAGGCGCAGGTATTGTAATGCTTGCGGCCACGCCGGACGGCTCAAATCCGCCGCATCCGGTACCATGGCTACCCATGCCGTGCTGTACGCTTCTGGGGCAATCAGCCCCAGTTGTCCAAATTCATTGTATAGATTATTTTTTAACTTCATCCTTCGCTCCATATCATTGAATCGCAACCCCTCAATTCTCTTAACCATGTTTTCCCATGGCAGGCTAGACCAAACGTCTTCATTTGCGCCAAATAGCACAGTTCTGTGGGCTGATTACACTACAAATAGAGAGCTAAGATTGCCGGTAACTCTACTTCTTCAAAGCGGGGATGCACCCCATCCCAACGCACAGGTTAACGAACTTCTCGTTTGTTGTGAATAGGAGTTTAGTTTAGTACCTGATCAACGTCAGGATGAGCAATTCACACACCCACGTGCAAATCTTTTGCCTCACAAAACCTGTTTATTGAGAGGTTGGGGTTCCACCATATTCTTTTTTTGAACTACTATTGAAAAACTCTGGCTAAAGATTATCCGCCGTGCCTTAATTTTCCCGTTACACCTGGTGTGATAGTCGGAAGAGAGCCTTTAGGCGAACCACGCATCGGCTAAAGCCTCTCCTCCTTTCTCAACTCATTTTTTGGGGGATGATCTGGCAGGGGGAAAATAAAAAGGGCTGGTAAAAACCAGCCCATTGTTTTTGTGGAGAGCCAGGAACGCCGAAACCTGACTCTCGTTAAAAGGAGGAGAAGAAGAAGAGATTTTTTACCCTTCACCGTAGATTTTATACGCCTTTTATACGCCGGGCTGTACGCCGCCCCTACGCCAAACCAACGCAAAATCTACGCAAGTGAAAAAAATCACAAATTGCTTTGAAATTAGCCCCCTGCTTCGACAGGGAACATCCTGCCAGATACAATTTCTGCCATGCGCCACCTTCGCTACTATCATGCCCTGCTGTTCATGCTGTTTTGTTTGATGGTAGCGGCCATGTTACGTTTGCCTGACCTGTCCAATTTACCACCGGGTATGCACTATGATGAAGCCGCCAATGGCACATTGGTGGCTCAAATTGCGTTTGATGGCTACCGGCCTATTTTTATATCTAGCTACACAGGTAAAGAGGTATTGTTTTTTTACCTGGCGGGGGCAGTGACCAGACTGGTGGGTAGTTCGGTATTTACACTGCGGCTAACGGCCGTCTACGTCAGCCTGCTCACCATTGCCGCCACCTACTGGCTGGGCATGGAATTGAAGCGTGACCGCCGTATTGCCTTGTTAGCCGCCGCCCTGTTGGCCGTTAGTTTCTGGCACCTGCTGTTTAGCCGGTTGGGTTTCCGCGTGAACACCCAACCACTGCTGCAAACCTTGACCATCGCCGCCTTATGGCGAGCTTATCGCCTGAATAATTGGCGCTGGTTCATGGCAGGCGGCGTTTTCCTGGGGCTTTCAGCGTATACCTATCTGGCAGTACGGCTGTTTCCCTTATTATTAATGGTAGGGCTGCTGCCGCTGCTGTTTAACCGCAGTAACTGGCAACGGCGCTGGGGGCAAACGGCCGTCACCCTCCTCATCGCCTTTATCATCACCCTACCCCTGCTCAACTATTTCCGGCTGCACCCGGATGCCTTCTGGGTGCGCATTACCCAGGTAGCCCCCGGTGGGGATACGCTGACCATTCCCCAAAGCTACCTGAAATCACTGGGCATGTTGTTTTTACAAGGCGATCCGTACATGCGCTTCAACTTGCCGGGACGGCCGTTGTTCGACTGGTTCTGGGGTGGGCTGCTGCTGGTTGGTTGGGGCACACTGCTTTTTCGCTGGCGCCAGACAACGGCCGATTGGCAGCGCGGCGCAACGCTGCTGCTGGTTCTGGCGCCTCTGGTAATGATTCTACCCACCGCCCTGGCCGTGAACGAGATTGTGCCCAGCAACATCCGCGCCTTTGGCCTCATCCCCTTCATTTTTTATCTGCCCGCCATTGGCCTGATGACGCTGCTGGATGATATACACGCCCGTTTCGGCCGGCCGCAGCCCACCACCGCCGCCCTCGTCATCGCCACCCTGATACTTATGGCGGGCAGCATCCATGTAGAACGGCTTTATTTCCGGCAGTGGGGCGCGCGGGCCGATGTTTTTTTTGAATCGGATGGTGACCTGGCCGCCGCCGCCCGCTTCCTGAACGAGCTAGACGCCACCGGTAAACGCCTGTATGTGGCCGCCGAACATTACCAGCACCCCACAGTAGCTTACCTGAGCGACAAATATGGGCAGGTGAAGTGGCTGCCGCAGAGCCAGGCGGTGGTGTTCCCGGCCGCGGGCACGGCCGTCTACATCTTCCCTCACAACAGCCCTCTACCCACCTGGGCCGCGCCGTACTTTGCCCAGGCGACGCCACTGCCCGCCGCCAACGCGCCCGATGGCAGCCCGGCCTTTGCCGCCTATGAACTGGCAGCCACACCGCCGCTGACCATCAGCCATCCGCTGGCGGACAACTTCGGCAGCATCAGCCTGCTTGGGTATGACCTGGGCGTCGGTTTGCCCGATGGCAACTTGCCCCTCACCCTTTACTGGCAGGTAAAAGAGGAACAGCCCGGCGACTTTACCCCATTTGTACAACTGGAAGATGCACGGGGGCATCGCTGGAGCCAGGTGGAGACGTTTGCTTACCCGGCGGGGCAATGGGCGCCGGGTGAGATCGTCGTGCAGCGGGTGGATGTGCCCATTCCGGCAGGCGCGCCGCCGGACGATTACCGGCTGCGCGTGGGGCTGTTTTCCGGCGCGACCGGGGAACTGCTGCCCCGGTTGGACGCCGACGGCCGTTACGCCGGCAGCGCCACCTTTATTGAGGATGTGCCCATTCAGGCTGCCGGTCTGCCAGAGCGCATACCACAGCCGCCCAATCGCTGGGAAAGCCAGGTACGGCCGTACCTGCGCCTGCTTGGGTACGAACGGGGGGCAGCGGAAGCAAGTACCGGCGAACCGTATGGCGTGGCCCTCTGGTGGCTGGCTACCAATGACATTCCCGCCACCACCATCCAATTTGTGCTAACGCAGCCAAACAGCGACGATTATCTCCTTTTGGAAACACAGCCGGTATACGGCCGTTA
>CAADGU010000188.1 GCA_900696625.1 uncultured Chloroflexota bacterium
CGTATGGCGTGGCCCTCTGGTGGCTGGCTACCAATGACATTCCCGCCACCACCATCCAATTTGTGCTAACGCAGCCAAACAGCGACGATTATCTCCTTTTGGAAACACAGCCGGTATACGGCCGTTACCCCTTCACCGATTGGCAGCCACCACAATTTATTATTGACCGCCAGCTTTTGCCCCTCCCCGCCGACATCCCCGCCGGTGATTATCGGATCGTGGTTCGCTTTCTGGATGAACAAGGCATCGCCATCAGCCGCGCCAATCTGGGGGCGCTGGCGGTAGCCGCCACGCCCCGGCTTTTCACCCCGCCTCCTTTTGAAACAGATGTGAATGCGACCTTTGGCAGTGAAATCACGCTCCTCGGTTACAGCCTGAACGCCACCGGTGAACCGGGCGTCTACACCCTGACCCTGGTGTGGCAAACTGCCCAACCACCCGCCGCCGATTACACCGTTTTTGTTCACCTGTTACAGCCGGACGGCACGTGTAATCCCTGCGCCTGGCAGCAAGATGTGATGCCACAGCAAGGCCAATACCCCACCGCTCGCTGGCAGGTGGGGGAAGTGGTGATTGATAGTTACCAGATTGTTTTACCGGCGGCGGCCCCCCCCGGCGTCTATCCGTTGGAAGTGGGACTCTATCTGGCAGAAAACGGCCGTCGCCTGCAAGTGACATTGCCCGACGGCCGTAGCCGCGATGCCCTCCTGCTGCAACCCATTGATAATTGACAATTGTCAATTATCAATGGGCCAGGCCATGGGGTAGCTGCCTAACACCTGCAAAAAGGAGGAGTGTTTGAGGATGCCCAGCATCGCTTCCTGCACATTCTCATCACTCTCGTGCCCTTCAAAGTCCACAAAAAAGCGGTAATGCCAGGGGCGGTTACGACGCGGGCGGGATTCAATCTTCGTCAGGTTAATACCCCGCTCCGCCAGTTCACCCAAAATGGCGTGCAGCGCCCCTGGGGTATGGCGGGTGGTGAAGATAATAGAGGTCTTGCTGGGGTCCCGGCGCGGCGGGTCTGTTTTGCCCAGTAAAAAGAAGCGGGTGTAATTGAAGGGCTGGTCTTCAATGTACTGCGCCAGCACTTCCAGATTATATGTTTCCGCCGCCAGCCGGCTGGCAATGGCCGCCGTGCCCGGCTGCGGGTTCACTGCCAGATCGCGGGCCGCCCCGGCGGTGTCATAATGCTCCACCGGCTGAATGCGCAGGCGACGCAGGCTTTGTTCACATTGAGCCAACGCCTGCGGGTGAGATAACGCCCGTTTCACATCTTTCAACTGCGTTCCGGCGGGGGCCATCAGGTAATGCTCTACTTTCACTATGACTTCAGCCTGCACACGCAAATCATGGTCAATGAGCAAGTCATAGGCGGGGGCAATCATGCCCGCCAGCGAATTTTCCACCGGCAACATGCCATGGGTGGCCTGCCCGTTGTGGATGCTTTCAAAAATTTCGGTGAAGGTGCGGCACGGCCGTGTGCGCGTTTCCGGCCCACAATGTTCATGCACCGCCTGCTCCGAATACGCCCCCGGTTCCCCCTGAAAGGCCACAATCATCGTCTTTTCGCTCATCTTCTCTTCCTCACAGCTATTTGGTTGCAAATAGCAGGTTGCAGGTGGTTGCCACCAGAGCAATTGACCACTTACCAGGCTAATTCCAAAGTCCAGATATTCTGTTCGAGGAGAGCAGTACGCCCACGTGCTGCTCGTTCGCACGTGGGCGTGCGAACTCCTCGGTGGTGAACAAGACCCGACTTTGGAATCGCCCTGGGCTACTTACTGCCCAAGTATACCTGATGGTCTACCTTGTGATAAAATATGCGCGTTCTTGGATAAAGACCGTTTATCACTGATGGAGAATAGCTGATGGTCTGGTCAGATGTGCGAAATAATTATCCCAACCAATGGCTTATTATTGAAGCCCTGGAAGCTCATACCACTGCTAATAGTCAACGGCAGCTAGACCGCATTACAGTAGTGGAGAAGTGTGTTGATGGCAATTCGGCTATGGAGGCTTATCGGCGTTTACATCAGTTGTATCCATCGCGTGAGTTTTACTTCGTCCACACCGGACGGGAAAAGCTCGACATTCGGGAGCGGCAATGGTTGGGCGTGCGGAGTAGTCGTCATGAAGTTAGCGTTGAAAGATAGCCTACTGTTTACGGCCGTCACGGTCAGTTATCAGGGAAAATCTATTGAAGTACAAGACATTTTAGTAGATACAGGCTCGGCGACCACAGTTCTTGCTGTAGATTCAGTCGCGGCAATTGGTATTTCCCCGTTGCTAGAAGACACACTTTACACCATTCGCGGCGTGGGCGGCGCTGAAGTTGTCTTTACCCGACAGGTTGATTATTTGCAGGTAGACCAGCAGAAAGTTGAGAACTTTGAAATAGAAGTCGGGGGTATGGATTATGGCTTTCCCATTAACGGAATTTTAGGGCTAGACTTCTTACTTACCGCCAGAGCAATCATCAATCTGAGCCAACTGCAAATTTCTTTTGATGCTTAGTCACTAAAGTAGTTCCTCCGATTTCCCCAACTTTTCCGGGCTGGCGCATCTAATGGAGCAGGATTAAGATAGCCGCTATGCCCGATGAGGATGAACTCGTTCGCCGCTGCCAGCAGGGCGACCTGCGCGCTTTTGCCGACCTGGTGGAACAGTACCAGGATCGGTTGTTTGATCTGGCCTGGACGATCTTGCAGGAGCGGGAAGCAGCTAAAGATGCAGTGCAGGAAACGTTTCTGACGGTCTTTCAAAAAATTGAAGGGTTTCGCGGCGAGGCGGCTCTGGAAACGTGGCTGGTAGCCATTACCGTGAATCAATGTCGCAGCCGGCTGCGGCGGCAAAAGGCACGCCGCCTGCTCTCGTTGGAGGGGCTGGCGCCTCGTTTGCTCCGCGCCGGGAAACAGGGGGCTGATCCGGCGACGATTGTGGCCCAGCAGATGCAGCGGCAGGCGTTGTGGCAACTGGTGAACCGGTTGGATGACCGGCTGCGGCTGCCGATTTTGCTGCATTACCGGTATGGCCTGTCGGGCGACGAGATTGCGAGCGTGTTGAGCGTGACCAAAAGCACGGTGTATGAACGGTTGAGCCAGGGGCGCCAGCGGCTGCGGCAGATGCAGCAGATGGCGGAGGCGGGCCTGCCGGATTTATGGAGGCGGGAATCATGTTAGGGCGGTTTTTATGGCGGCAACGGCCGTTTACCTGCACCGATGTGGATGCCCGCGTGGAACGGGTGCGGGACGGCCGTTTGTCTGCGCGGGAAACGGCCGCCTTCAAGGCCCATGTGGCAAGTTGCAACGCCTGCCGCCAGCGCCTGCAAACAGAAGCAGCCTGGCTAACTGGGCTGCAAACCACGCCAGCCCCGGCCCGGCTCACGCCCAACGAACGCCGCGCCATGCAGCAGGCATTGGGGCGGCAAATGCGAAGGGGAATGATCATGCGGAACATTCGTTTGTCTGTGCAACAGGTAGCGGTATTGGGCGTGCTGGCGCTGGTGGTGGGGGCGATGGTGTGGTGGCAAACGGCCGTTGCGCCGGTACATCCTGAAGATGGTGAGGGTTTGGACACGGCCGTTATTTCGCCAACAGCTACATCTCGTTCCATCACTGATATTGCCCA
>CAADGU010000189.1 GCA_900696625.1 uncultured Chloroflexota bacterium
CGTCCCGGTATATTTCCTGCAAGCCGGGGTCTTTGGCCGCTTCGCGCAGAAAGGCGTCATGGTCCAGATCAGAAAAAACGTAAGCGGCATTGTTAAATCGTTCCTGAATGGCGAGGCTGGGTTGTTGTATCTCGCCGCGCGTAATTTGCACCCATTCGTTATACAAATCCATATCTTGCAAAGAGAGGTAGGTGGGGTCTAAGCCAACGGTGTACTGATTGTCGCTGTCGTAAAAGAAGAGGCGGGTGAAATCATCCCAATCTGTCTGAAAGACCATGCTGCCCGGCGGGCTGTACGCTTTGAGCCAGAGGGTGGCAGCGGCATAACGGTCGGCGGGGGCGGAGGCGGCCACGGCCGTATGCCCATCGCGCACCGTATAAACCACCGGCAGCAGCAAGAGGGCCATTCCGGCCCCTACCCAATAGCGGCGCGACGGCCGTTGCAGCAACGGCCGTGCCTGCACCAACTCCACCAGCAGCGGCGACAGGCTGACGGCGGCAAACAGCAGCACAAAGGCGGGGAAGTATTCCACAAAACGGCGGGCACGGAAGAGCATCAGGCCAAAAAGAACCGCCAGCAGAAACAGGGTAAGGGTACGGCCGTCCATACGCCGTCCCCGCCAGTTCAGCAGCAGCAGCGTTACCAGGAACAACCCCAATGCCAACCCCGCATTTTCTAGCAGCACCCAGGAATCATACGGATACCACTCGTTGCCCACGCGGACGCCGCCGGCGTCCCACAATTTGGGCAGCAGATGGCGGGCGATAAAGGTCAGATTTTGCGGGAAGTAAGGGTTGACCACCAGACCAATGCCGATGCCCGCCGCCGGATAGAGCAAAGCAGGCCAGGCCAGCCGCCGCTCCGTCACGTAGAGAACGCCAAAATAGACGCCGCAGATGACCAACAGCAGTGGGAAAGCGTCATACAGCCAGACGTAAAACACGCCCAACGGCAGCAGCCGCCGGTATTTGCCTTGAAACAACCAGTGCAGCGCCAGCACCAGCACCAGCAGTGACGCCGACTGCGCGCGGGTCATGCTGAGCCGGTAGAGAAAAGCGCCGGACAGGCCAAAAAGCGCCAGCGTCCACAGCGCCGCGCCGCGCACCCCCTGCCCGCGCAGCAGCCACCAGATGGCCAGGAAGGGCAGCGCCGCCAGGATGATGGTAGCCACCTTCACCTGCTGCGTCAGCGCCAGGCCGCCATCCAGCGCCGGGTCGGTTTGGGCAAAGAGCGCCAGGTAGAGATGGAACAGCAGGTGGTGGTTGTAAAACTCGGCCTCGTTGAGGATGGTGAGGGGAAGTTGGGGCGGCGTGGGCGTTAGCCCTTGCTGGCGCACCAGCAGCCCCATTTTGGCGTGGTAGTAGCCGTCGTTGCCCACCAGGGCGGGGGTACTGTATTGCAGGTAGGCGAACACGGCCGTACACACCACCAACAACGCCAACCCCACCGCTACCGTTTGCAAACCGGCGCGCTCCTGCACGGCCGTCCACCCCTTCACCTCTCGCGCCTCCCGGTACACCAACCACACCAAACCGCTGACGACGATCATCTCACCGCCATCTTCAATGACGATGAACAACTCGTGCAATACACGCCAGCCCGTTGCCATTTGTTCCAGCATATCCATGCCCACGCCCACAAAGCCCAGGGCCAGCAGCGTCAGGATAAGGGAGAGGGAGAAGTGGCGGGTACGGCCGTCGCTATGCTGATAAGCAGCCACCAACACCGTCAACAAAAAAAGGGCCACCAGCCCCACAAAAAGCAGTTCGCCCAGGTCACGCGGGCGCAAGCCAACAAGCGGCGGCAGACCGACCTGGTTTGCCAGCCACAAACCGGCCGTCTCGTGCAACCGCAAGGCGTCATCCAGCAGCAAAAAGGCAAAGAGCGCCAGCCAGACTGCATACAACGGTTGGCGCTGCTGCCTGGTCAGCGCTGCCAGCAGCCAGACAATAACAGCCAGTTTCAGGTATTGGTACCATTCGGCAACCCCGCCATCTACATCCAGATAAAACATTTTCGCCGCCGACAGCGGCGTAAACACCAGTGCCAGGTGGAGGAGGATGAAGAGGGCGTCACCCGCCAGTAAGAGTGCCAGTGGCAAGTGGCAGGTAGCAAGTGGCAAGCGCGCGGTAGCAAGCAGCAGGTGGCAAGTAGCAAGTAACCTGCTACCTGCTACCTGCCACCTGCTACCTGCTACTCCAGATTTAACCGGATTTTCCATTACTGCCGTTTGTCTGTAGGGCGATTCGGCAAATCGCCCTACAAAACTAATCGTTGTCGTTGCTGTTGCGGTTGCTGCCGCCGCCCGGCGGTTGCGATGGTGGCGGAACCACAATAATGATCGGCTGGTAAATGACGATGATGGGACCGATGATGATGATCGTGCCATCTATGCGGATGCAAACGGGGAAGCTGATGACACCATTGTTAGCAATGTTACCCACAAAATTAATATCGTCATCATCATCCCACTGAATGGGCGACCAGCCTTGCAGCAGCAGTTGGTTAGGCTGGATGCCAATGACCATGGTGTTGATGATAAAACAGCCGAGGCCAAAGTGGGGCAGCAACGGCCGTATGCTCAGCACCTGCCACAGGCCATCACCGGTCAGGCGAATCCGCACCACCACCAGTTCACCCACAGAGATGTTACCTATGATGACCGTATCACCCGTTACAACCAGGGGTAGCCCATTGATGACCCAGGGATTGATGCTGTTGACAATGCCGATCAGGATAATGGTATTCTGGCCGTCATCGTCGTCATCATCATCACTGCCCAACCGCTCAATGGTGGAGGCCACCCACGACCCGTCGGCCAGTATGACGCCGCGTACCCGCACCCGGTTGCCCACATCTATGCCGGGGTCTATCGCCGTCCAATCGCGTGTCTCAAAGCTGATCCCGGCCACCCGCCAGGGGTCTATGCTTTGCACCCGCCCGGTGATGGTAAAGGTGGGCAGGTCATCCTGCACCTTTTTGATGCGGCGCGCCAGCCAGGTACCATCTTCTAAAATCCAGCCACGCGCTTCCACCACATCACCAATGGCAATATCGTCATCTATATTGGTCGTGGTGGTGATGGCAATGGTTACGCCGGAAATCGTCCAGGTTTGCGCGCCGATGCTCTGCACGACGCCGGTGAAGCGGAAAGGATAGCCGGGCTGGTCATCCAGTTTCTCAATTTCCCTGGCCTGCAAACCACCGCCCAATAAAATGACGCCATTGATGCGCACGCGGTCGCCTACGGCAATGTCATCATCAATCTGGGTTGCTTCTGTCACCAGGATGGTTTGCCCGGCTACCGTCCAGGCAGTGGCGCTGATGGCTGTTACCGGGCCGGTTAGGGTGAAGCGGTTGTTGAGCGTGGGGCGCAGCAGCCGGATGCGGTCGGCCATGCGGCTGCCATCGGCCAGCAGGCGGCCTTCCACATAAACCAGGTCGCCCACCTGGGGATTGCCCACGATGATGGTCTGGTTGTGTGTCTGGAAGGTTTGCCCGGCGATGATCCAGACCATGCCGATCTGGCTAACTTCGCCTTCGCCGGTGATGCGGAAGTTGGGTGTTTGGGGCGGGCTGCCGGCCAGCACGGCCGTACTCTGCCCGGCCACAACGGAAATGGTCTGGTTCAGGCCGGTGACATCTACTTTGCCTTCGCTGACGGCAAATTGGGCCAGCAGGGCGGGCGTCACTACCACCTGGAATTTGGTGCCACGAGCGACGCCGGAACCGGCAGGTGTTTTCACTTCATAACGTGAGCCGCCGTCGTTACGGAACTCCACATTGTGGTCACTTTCGCCCACGTGTTGGGTCAGGATGACGGTGCGGAAACCGGCGGCGGCGGGCTGGGCATTCAGTTCATCCACCGAGATTTCGGTGTTGGCGTGTAGATGCGCCTGGCTGCCGTCAAAGAAGGTGAGGGTCGCCTGGGACAGCATACCGGTACGGATGCGCTGCCCGGCGGTGAGTGTGCCGAGTTTGTTCACGGCCGTCCACGCCCCATCGGCTCCTTGCACCTCCACCAGACCGGCGATGGCTTCCACGGCTGCCGTCTGTGCATTCAGGTTCAAAGCAGTGGACAGGATGGGCAGGTAAGTGATGGTGGTGTTTGGTACGGCCGTATCGGTTACGGCCGTGTCCGTAACGGCCGTCTCACCCGTTTCCCCCAGAGGCGATTCTGTCGTCGGTAGGCCGGCTTCGGCGATGGGCGTGGTGGGTGGGTTATCGGCGATGATGGGCGTGACCGGCCCTTCTTCGGGGGCGGTGATAACCGTTTCGGCGTCGTCGCCCGTTTGCCCACGTGAAAATCCCAGCCAGACCACACTCAATAAGGCCACGATCAGGACAAGGGCCAGACCGGCGGCCAGTTCGCGGCGGTTAAGCAGCCAATCCAGCCAGTTTTGCAGTTGGGCCAGCAGGGGCAGGGAAGATGCCGGTGGGGTCGGTTGGGGTTTGAGGCGGGTAACGGCCGTGCCCAGCACCGCCGCCCGTTGGTTGGCAATACTTTCCACCTCCGCATCCACCAGGGACATAGCCCGAATATCGGCAATCAAGCGCAGCGCCCTGGCTTCCGCCTCCGGCAATCCAGCCAGACACACATCTACCGCTTCGCCGCGTTCCAATCGTTCAATTCGTTCCTGAAAAATTTCTTCTAACTCGTTCATAGTCACCAATACCTTTAGCTACTCATAAGCCAACACCACTTGCAATGCCAGAATGCCCCGGTGCTGCAACGTCTTCACTGCCGCCACCGTCTTGCCTAACATCTCCGCCACTTCTTTCAGCGAAAAACCGGCCACAAAGCGCAAGATGATGACTTCCCGCTGGCTCTCGTCAATTTTCTCCAGACCTTCCAGCACCCATTCCATTTCCATTTGCTGCTCCACCACATGAGCCGGGTTGTCATGGCCCCGGCTTACATTGTGCGCATTGACCAGCGGTACCACCGGCTGCCTGCTTTCACTTTGCCCATGTTTGATCACCAGATTATGAGCGATGCGATAGAGCCAGGCGGAAAAAGGCACTTCCATGGGGCGAAAGCCGGGCAGGTTATCCACCATGCGTAAAAACACCTCGCCCGTCAGGTCTTGGGCCACATGGGCATTGGCCACCTTGAAGCGAATGTAACGAAAAATACGTGGCCGGTGCCGGTCATACAATTCACCAACAGCAGCCATGTTCCCTGCTTGTGCATGTTTCACGAGTTCCATATCGTCTAATTCCTGCATCTCATGTCCTCGTCTCCCGGTCATCTGATAAACGTATTTGAAAATTGCCTGCTCACCGTAAGCGTTCAGTCCCTCTGGAGACCTGACAGGTTTTTGGCCTGCGAGGTTTCAAGTTGAACGGGTAAAAACCTGTCAGGTCTGAACGGTTACCGCTCACCTATCATTCATGTGGGTGCGATGTTTAGAATATTCATCACTACCGGGTATATAATCTAAAAGGTAATAAAAGGTTTCAAAATCATGCAATCTCTGTTCAGACTTGACATCTGACTTATGCACAAGAATAAGACGTCAGGCTGCAAAAAAATACAGATCATTGTGTGTTCAAGGTGGTGCGTATGTGGCAACGGCCGTCCCCTCAAACCGGTTTTTACTCGTTCAAAGAAGAGCTGATCAACAGTGTGACGCATGGCGTGGGCAGCGTGCTGGCGGCGGTGGGCATAGCCGTGCTGGTCTCGTTGGCGCTGCTATATGGCGATGGCTGGCAGGTGCTGAGTTTTACGGTGTATGGCGGCTGCCTGCTGTTTTTGTATCTGGCTTCGACGCTGTATCATGGCATTCAGCGACCCCGGTGGAAGCAGGTACTTCGGGTGATGGATCATACGGCCGTGTACCTGCTCATTGCCGGCACCTATACCCCGTTTCTGCTGGTCAAAATGCGCGATCCGGTAGGGCTGACGCTGCTGGCGGTGGTGTGGACTATGGCCTTGTTAGGCATTGCCTTCAAGGTATTTTTTATTGGGCGCTATGAGAAATGGGCCACGGTGGGTTATCTGGTTATGGGCTGGATGTGTGTGATCGCTTTCCGGCAGATGATGGTGGTCATGCCCGCCTGGGGTTTGTTTGGCATTATGTTGGGAGGCTTATTTTACACAGCCGGCGTCATCTTCTACGTCGGCGAGCGCATCCCCTACAACCACGCCATCTGGCACCTGTTTGTCATGGGCGGCAGTGTGACCCATTTTGTGACGATTTTGGTGTTTTTGCTGCC
>CAADGU010000190.1 GCA_900696625.1 uncultured Chloroflexota bacterium
CAACACCCGCAAGTTCGCTTCCACCAGATGTTGTTTACTGGCCGGTAAATGCGCCGCTAATGTCTGGCTTACGGCCGTCAGCGGCAGCAACGGCCGTCGCGCCAGCAATGCCCCCACTGCGGCCACATTCATCATCTTCGGGGTGCCATACTCCTCTGCCAGCGCATTGGCCGGTACATACACAATTTCTATATCCGCGCGGGCAGAGACGCCTGCACCGAGCGCTGCCGAAGTGGCCGTGACGATACTGCTATTCACCACCAGCAACCCGCCCGGTTTCACCAGCGGTTCATACTTATCATACGACGGCAGGTTCAGCACCACAGCCACATCGGGCCGGGCCACAACCGGCGCGCCAATCGGCTCATCGCTAATAATCACCGTGCAGTTAGCCGTACCGCCGCGCATCTCCGGGCCATACGACGGAATCCAGGTCACATGCCGTCCTTCCTCCATGCCCGCATACGCCAGTAGTTGCCCGGCAAACAGCACCCCCTGCCCACCAAATCCGGCAAAAACAATCGAGGTTTCCATGTTTCACTCCGTTAAGGGGGACGCACCTTGCAGGTGCATCCCACTTATCACGCATACGCCAATTCCGCTGTCCGTTCCAACTCTTGCGCCAACACCCGGCCCAACCGTTTGATACCCTCTTCAATCTGGTCAGGCTGCGCATTGGAAAAGTTCAGCCGGAAATGATTGTGCCCTGTGCCATCCGGGTAGAAAGCCGTGCCCGGCACAAAAGCCACTTTTTGCTCAATCGCTTTGGGTAAGATAGCGGCCGCATCCAGCCATTCCGGCAGCGTTACCCAGAGGAACAGTCCACCTTCCGGCCACGTCCAGATGATGCCCGGCGGGAACTGGCGTAACATCGTACCGATCATCACGTCGCGCCGCTCTTTATACACCTGGCGAATACGGCGCACATGCCGGGGCAAAAAATCCCCCTTGATCGTCTCATACGCCACCATTTGCACAAAGCTGCTGGTGTGCAAATCCATGCCTTGTTTGGCCTGCACACACCGCTTGATGACCGATTTGGGGGCCACCATCCAGCCCAGGCGCAAACCAGGCGCCAGTGTCTTGGAAAAGGTGCTGAGGTAAATGACATTGCCCCTAAAGAAGCCAGCTTCATCCCCATTGTGGCCGTTACCCGCAGCAGGTTTGGCGTCGCCGTTGAGTTTTTCCGCATCCAGCACCACCAACGGCGGCAAATGGTTGCCTTCAAAGCGCAGTTCACCATAGGGGTCATCTTCGATAATGGGCACACCGTACCGGTCGGCCAGGGCTACCAACGCCTGCCGCCGGTCATAAGAGAGGGTGACGCCGCCCGGATTTTGGAAGTTGGGCAGGATGTACATGAATTTGGGGCCACCGCACAACGCTTCTTCCAGCAGTTCAATCTGGATGCCGTTGTCGTCAATGGGCACGGCCGTGAACTCCGCCTGATACGCCCGCCATGCTTGCAAAGCGCCCAGGTAGGTGGGGTTTTCCGTCAAAATCAAGTCACCGGAATTGATCAACAACTTTCCGATCAGGTCAAGCGCCTGCTGCGAGCCGCTGGTGATCAGCACATTCTCCGGCGTCGCCTGTATGCCGTATTGGCTCATCTTTTCCACAATAAACTCGCGCAGCGGCAGATAGCCTTCGGTGGTGCTGTATTGCAGCGCCTTGCTGCCGTGCTGCTTCAACACCCGCTGTGCCGCTGCTTCAAACTCCGCCACCGGAAACAGCTCCGGCGCCGGCAGCCCACCCGCAAACGAGATCAGGTCAGGCTGTTCTGTCATTTTCAATAGTTCTCGAATCATCGAGCTGCTCATGCGCTGCGTCCGCTGCGCATATCGTTGAGTCCAGGGGGTTGTCATATCTATCTCCTGAAAATTCAAAGTAAACGGCTTACCGTTTACTATGAGCTTTCAATTCCTCCGCCACCTTAAAATCACCCAGCGGATAAACCGGCGCCATGTTTTCTTCCACCCAGTGCAGCGATTCCACCGGGGTCATGCCCCAGTTGGTGGGGCAGGTGGAGAGCAGTTCCACCACGCTAAAACCCAGCCCCATCATCTGCGCTTCAAAGGCGGTGCGAATCGCTTTTTTGGCCTGGATGACGTGCCGGGCGTCGTGCAAACTGCGGCGCACGGCATACGCTGTGCCCGGCAATGAACCGAGCAGTTCCGCCATGTGCAGCGGGGCGCCGGTCATGGTCACATTCCGGCCAAAAGGTGACGAGGTTGTCACCTGTCCCGGCAGAGAGGTGGGGGCCATTTGCCCGCCGGTCATGCCGTAAATGGCATTGTTGATGAAGATAACGGTGATTTTTTCACCGCGCACGGCCGTGTGCATAATCTCGCCCATGCCAATGGAAGCCAGGTCGCCGTCGCCCTGGTAAGTGAAGACGATGTTGTTCGGGTTGACACGCTTGACGCCGGTGGCCATGGCCGGGGCACGGCCGTGTGCCGCCTCACAGGCATCTACTTCAAAATAGTTGTACGAAAAGACCGAACAGCCTACCGAGGAGACCAAAATCGTCTTTTCGCGGATTTCCAATTCATCCAGCACTTCCGCCACCAGCCGGTGGGCCGTGCCATGCGTGCAGCCGGGGCAGTAGTGCGTATACACATCACACAACGACTCCGGCCGTTCATATACCAGTTTTTCTAGTGGGAATGTTTCTATCAGTTCAGTGGTCATTTTTCACTCCGTAATCGGTTATCAGTTATTGGTAATCGGTGGGTCTGCTGATAACCGATTACCGTTTACCGATTACCGAACACCGGTGCCTGCGCCAACACGCGCCCATACAATGCCCGCGCTGCCGTCTCTACTTCTTCCGGCAGGGGGATCTGGCCGCCCATGCGCCCCAGGAATTCCACCGGCAGGCCGCGCCCGACGACGCGCTGCACGTCGTGGAGCATCTGCCCGGCGTTCATTTCCACCACCAGCATGGCGGCGGTTTTCTCGGCCAGGGCGCGCAGTTCGGCTTCGGGGAAGGGCCAGAGGGTAATGGGGCGGAAAAGGCCAACCGGCATTCCCTGGCGGCGGAGATGCTGCACGGCCGTTTTGGCCACCCGCGCCGCCGTCCCAAAAGCCACCAACACCAGTTCCGCATCTTCCGTTAGATGCGCCTCGTAGCGCACTTCGTTTTGTTGGATGGCCGCCAGTTTGTCCTGCAAACGCAGGTTCAGTTCTTCCAGCCCATCCGCGCCCATGTAGAGCGAGTTCACCAGGTTTGGTTTACGCCCGACGGCGCCCGTCAGTGCCCACGACGGCCGTGACTGGGGCAGTTCGCGCATTGGCGGCAGTTCCGCCGGTTCCATCATCTGCCCAATGGCGCCATCGGCGATTACAAACGCAATGGTACGGTACTGATCGGCCAGGTCAAAGGCCAGCATGGTCAGGTCAATCGCCTCCTGCACCGTGGCCGGCGCCAACACGATGGGATGGAAATCGCCATGCCCGGCCGTTTTTGTCACCTGGTTATAGTCGCCCTGGCTGGGCTGGATATTGCCCAACCCTGGCCCGCCGCGCATCACGTCAATAATTACCACCGGTACTTCCGACCCGGCGATATAGCTAAACCCTTCCTGCATCAGGCTGATGCCGGGGCTGCTGGATGAAGTCATCGTCCGCACCCCGGTGGCTGCCGCGCCATACACCATGTTGATGGCCGCCACTTCGCTCTCTGCTTGCAAAAAGGTACGCTCCAACTCCACCATCCGCTTCGCCATATGCTCTAGCAGTTCCGTTTGCGGGGTGATGGGATAACCAAAATAAGCCTGGCAGCCGGCGCGCACAGCCGCTTCTGCCAGGGCCACGTTTCCTTTGAGCAACTGCTTAGACATGGACCGGTACCTCCTCCCGCGCGACGCGGGCCGGTTTTTGGGGAATATCGCGGAATACGGTAATACACCCATCCGGGCAAACGACGGCGCACAAGGCGCAGCCAGTACAGTCGTGGTGGGGGTCTACCAAAATGGCCGGGTAATACCCTTTGCTATTGAGCTTATCGGCAAATTCAATCACATCTTGGGGACAGGCTTCCCGGCAAATTTCACATCCTTTACATCGCTCCAGGTCAATAACGATTCTTCCTGTGGCCATTCAAGTTCTCCTATGAATAAGACCCGCAGTGGGTGGGAAACCACTGCGGCTGACCAATGCAAAACCAGGCATCAAACCACGTTGATACCTGGTTGTTAACGGTTCAGTTCCCCCTTGTCGGTAATCGGTGATCGGTAATCGGTGATCGGTTTGCTGATTACCGATTACCGTTTACTGATTACCGTCTAGGGGTAGTATGGCAAATGGGGTATACAGCCAACAGTGACATACGGCCGTGTTCCCCCTGCCAAATGTCACCACCGCCACGCAGACCTGACAGGTTTAGGAAAACCTGTCAGGTCTTGTTTGACAGACGGCCGTAACGCATTATCATTCCCCCTCAGATCCTTGTTTGTAGTGACGGCTTTAGCCGCTTCACCCGCTCAAGCGGTTCCTACAAACCATCACAATAAATTAACTTTAAGGAAAACGATATGGAGATAGTGCTAACAATTCACTCATGGGTACGCTGGCTGCTTGTTCTCGTCGGCCTGATTGCTTTCATCAAATTCCTGATCGGTTGGCTGCGCAAAAGCAGCTTTCAGCCAATGGATCGCGGACTGATGAGCGGCTTTGTAGGGCTGATGGACTTACAACTGCTGCTGGGGTTAATCCTCTTCATTTGGGGCTGGATAGCGGCGGAGACATTGGTGCGTTTCCGGGCTGAACATGCCTTCACCATGATCCTGGCAGTGGCCCTGGCGCACATGTCTCGCCGCTGGCGCGACGCGGACGACAATACCAGATTCCGCAGCTACGCCCTCATCATCCTGGGTATTTTTATTCTGGTTTTTGCCGGTATTGCCGTGCTACCCCAGGGTTGGGGGGTTTAAGCGGATGGCTCAACCCGGCAAATAGTCCTATAGACAGTACCGGGGCGCTATGCTAATTTACGCAAGCATTTTAGTTAGAATTGGCGACAATAATAGTCCCCGTTATTAAAAACACACCAATTTTGAACCCGTACAAGTGAGGAGATTTTCATGAAACAAATGTACCGATTGTTTACTATTTTGGCTGTACTGGCAGCGTTAGGGTTGCTGGCAGCCTGCGGCGGCGGCGAGGAAGCCACGCCTACAGCAGCGCCCACAAACACGGCCGTACCCACCGATACGCCTGTCCCGCCGACCAATACCCCGGCCCCGACAGACACCCCGGCCCCCACAAACACGCCAGAACCAACGGCTACACCGGACATAGCAGCCAGCTTCCAGGAACTCACCAATGAAGACCTGGGCGTTACCATCAGCCATCCGGCCGGCTGGCTCATCGCCGCGCAAGACGATGGCAGCCTGCGGCTGGCCAGCAGCGAGAGTCTGTTGAACAGCACCGAACTCACTCTCGAAGAGGGCATAATTGTGCAGATGATGAATTTGCCGCTGGATATGCTGGCCTTCCTGGTAACCGAAGGCGACCCGTCTGACCCGGTGGCCGTACTCAATGCCTTCTCCACCCTCTTCACCGCCATGAGCGGTACAGAGGAAGACATCACCTTTACGCCCCGCGATGAGGCTGCCGCTGTCACCATTGCTGGTTTTGATGGGGCTACGGCCGTATACGACGTTGTAGCCGAGGGGGAAGAAGGGCTAATGAAAATTGCCACCCTGGCCGACCCGGATAATAATCGAATTCTGCTCATCTTCGCCGGTACCCAGGCGGCGTCAGAAGACCAATACCTGCCCATCTTCGACGAAATGCTAGAGACCATTTCCCTCAGCGAGCCGGCGGCACTTGATATTACCGGCACAACCACGCCCGGCGCATCGGCCGGTTTCTTGCTCCCCGGTGATGTTGTGGAAGATGCCATAGAAGACGAGGCTGGTGACGCCTGGAGCTATATTGCCCTGGAAGGTGAAGTCGTAGACATCATTGTGGAACCATCCGGCAGCCTGGATGTGGTGGTGGATGTGCTTGACGCCAATGGCAAATCTGTAATTGGCGGCGAACGGGATGACCAGTTTGGCACAGAAACAATTTCCGCATTTTCCTTCCCCGCCCCTGGCAGCTACACCATCGTGGTGCGCGGCTTTGCCGGCGCCACCGGTGATTACACCATTTCCGTTTTTGAAACGGGCGCCGGCAGTACCAGCAGCGGCGTCAGCGTCGGTGATATAGCCATTGGCGATACAGTAGAAGGAACGCTGGAAGGCAGCGAAACAGCGTCATGGACTTTTGCCGCATTGGAAAATGATCTGGTCAACATCACCGTTAGACCACTGGATAGTGATCTGGATGTGGTGATTGATGTGGTAGACGATAAAGGCAATTCCTTAGCAGGTGAACCGACCGATGCCTCCTTTGGTACTGAATACATCCCGGTGGTACGGATTCCGACCGATGGCGTGTATAGCGTCACCGTGTACAGCTATGATGGTACCGGCGGCGACTACGAAGTAACAATCACCTATACCAACAACGGTCAGACCAATACCGCTTTCTTCGCCACCGATGAATTGGAAGAAGAAGATGAGGAACATGCCTTCCCCTTCAATGCACTGGAAGGGGATTTTGTGACCATCATTGCCGACCCGGTAGAATCAGGGTTTGATCTGGTCATCTCGCTTTACAATGATGACACCGACGAACTGATTGACGAAGTGGACGCTTCCACCGGCATGGAATGGCTGGAGTTTGAAGTGCCAGAAGACGGCAACTATTACTTCACCGTTACCGGATATGAAGGCAGTGTAGGCAACTATGAGGTCGCCCTGATCGGTTCCGAGTTTGTCATTTTTGAACTGGCGATTGGGGATGAGGTATTTGGCGATTTTGGCGAAGAAAATCTGCTGCAATACTACCTGGGTGGCGAGCCGGGTGATGTGGCCACCATTACGGTGACGCCGGGCGAAACGACCGATGTGGTCATCCGCGTCTTAGACCTTGATGGCAACGTGCTGGCGGAAGTGGATGACGCTTTCAGCGGCGAAGCCGAAGTGCTGGAATTTACCTTTGGCGATGAAGGGTTGGTGATCATTGAATTGACCGACTTCTTTGGCTCCGAGGGTACGTATGACATGATCATTGAGTAACGGTAATCCGTTATCCGTTATCGGTAAAAAAAGACGCCGGGCTAAGGCCCGGCGTCTTTTTTTGTAAGCAGGCCACCGGCCTGCTTAACAACCGCCTGCTCAGGTGAAGGGGCTGCGTGTTGGGGCGGGTACGGCCGTTTTCACCTGTACACCGCCAATGGCCACGGCCGTTCCAAACCGCCGCCGGGTCTCATTGCTACCACATTTGGGGCAAATCTGCTCCTCCCCAACGGCGGCCATACGCAATTTCCTTTCAAATGGCTGCCCGCACGCCTGGCAGGCAAATTCATACATGGGCATACTGACTGACTCCTTTGTCCTGAATTGTCGTCAGTATAGCCACCTTTCCGCCGTGATGAGGGAATCTTTACAAGGTCATTACAATTTACGGCCGTCACAGGTGACGGCCGTACCGCCCCATCACCGCTAACACGTCATCCACCGGCAAAGCATACCGGGTATTGCCATCCCGCCCCACCACTGTGTGCGCCATGAACAGGCTGTTGTAGATCGCCTCCTCCACTGCCTCAATCACCGCCAGCGAAAACAAATCCATTACCGGTTGTTCGCGGAAATACGGCCGTTCCCCACCCAACTCTGCCGGCCGATCCGGTGTACGGTTGGCCGTGCTAAAGGCAACCACAAAATCACCACTGCCGCCATGACAGGTGCTGCCGGTGCGCGCCAGCCCAAACGCCGCCCGTTGGCACAACCGCCCCAACTGGCGCGTATCCAACGGCGCATCCGTGGCCAGCACGATCATGATTGAGCCATCTTCCTGCCGTTTTTCCGGTTTGGGTGGCCGTACATGCTGCCCTACCGGCACGCCACAAATGGTTAGCTCCTCCGACGAACCGTAATTGGTCTGTACCAGCACGCCGATAGTAAAGCTGCCGGCCCGCCTGGGCAGCACCCGGCTGGCGGAGCCAATGCCCCCTTTCCAGCCAAAACAACTGGTGCCTGTGCCCGCCCCTACCACACCTTCGGCCACCGGGCCGGTGGCGGCGTCTGCCAGCGCCGCCCGCACTTCGGCCAGACCAATGGGCCGCGCCTGCAAGTCGCTCAGATAGCCGTCGCTGGTTTCACCCACCGCCGGGTTGACGCTGTGGTAGCCCTGCCGCCCGCTCTCGGCAAAGCCGAGGCCGATGTGCGGGTTTTGCTCAATGGCGATGGTCATCAGGGCGTCGGCCACGCGGGGCACGTTGAGGGTGCCGGTGAGGGCGATGGGCGTTTCAATCGTGCCCAGTTCGCGCACCTGTTCAAAACCGTATACTTTACCAAAGCCGTTGATGGTGTGGGTCACGGCCGTGACCTTTTCCTCAAATATGTTCCCCTCATGCGGCACGATCACCGTCACCCCGGTGCGGAATGGCCCGTTGCCCGTCCATGCTCCTTCCCCGGCGATGAGCGTGTAATGCCCCACCGCCACCCCGGCCACATCGGTAATAGCGTTGTGCGCCCCTGGCGGCAGTTTGCTTTCAAAAATCCCTAGTTCACGTATTCTGGGCATCTCTCTCCTCTTTCGTGAGCCGTAATTCGTGATCCGTAAGCCGATTACTTCGTGCAAGCACGAAATGTGCCCCAAAAGCGGAAAAAGATCAAAGATTGCCCAGATTTTGCAGATCGTGGCCGGGGTTATTTGGGCAAGCTCAATGAGGTCACACCGTGCCACAGGCGTTTGCCCACCACCAACCCGTTTTTCACAGGCCGCCATACAACTTTTCGCACGGCCGTGACCCCCATCGTACAATCTGCTGCATGAAAATGTACCGAGGGAGACCGGTTAACTGCTGAAATCGCCAGGGCAGCAAGGTATGATATTGACGGCCGTGACGTGGTGAACAGTCTGGTTCCGGCGGGCAAAGGTGGGGCGGTCGCAGCCGCGAGCGGAAGACCGCGCAGGAGCAGGACGTTTATCGGGCTTGTTCAAGAGTTCATAGACCTGTTCCCGGAACGGCCGTGCCACACTTATGTAGGGGGAGGAGAGAGGCGGCGTTCAAGCCACAATTTGCACCGAATTGGCTGGCCCATCGAGGGTGACGGTCAGGTGGTTGAGTACATCACGGCCGATGATGATTTCATCATATTCATCATCGGCTACCACTTCCAGGTGCATTTGTTTGAATGACCCTAACTGCAAGGAAATGGGAAACAACATCACCCGCTTCCTCACGCCAGTTGTGCCCCGCATCCAGGCAGTACGGCCACGCCGGGCGCGAATTTGCTGCAAATAACGCTGAGGGATGATGGTGGCATCTGCCCCGGAATCTACCAGTGCCGTGAGCGGGAGGGAGGCTGCGGCCATAGCCGGGCCAATTTCAATGCGTACTGTCGGCATTGCCGGCTGGTAGTCGCGGTCGTAATCGTAGGTATACACGAGGCTCATGCCGGGACCACAAAACGAGGGGAACGGAAAACCAGCGTGGGCATTGGCTCTTCGGCAACGGTAGCCAGCCACACAAATTCATCCGGGTATTGGGCGTCAATCCGGGTGTACAAAGCGCCGTAATCGGTATCCACGTCAACGAGTTGGCCGCCGTAGATAGCCACATGCTGGCCCAGGTATTGTTGTTTCAGCGTCGGGTGTAAGGCGATGTAAGCCTGCATTTCGCGCTCCACGGCCGCATCGTCAAATTCCGGCGCAACATCAGGCGGCAGCGCCTCATCCAGCACATGGACCAGTACGTCATCCACCGGTTGGTTGCGGCTCAGAGCGAGTTCCCGCGCCCTCCGGTACAGTTGTTGGGGAATTGTGATTGTAATTTGCTCAGCCATCAAACATACTCCTGAGGGTGTCACAGAT
The DNA here is from genome assembly GCA_900696625.1 of uncultured Chloroflexota bacterium. Classification (GTDB taxonomy): domain Bacteria; phylum Chloroflexota; class Anaerolineae; order Promineifilales; family Promineifilaceae; genus CAADGU01. Next base: position 9,934 of record CAADGU010000190.1, read on the forward strand.
GGGATAATTATACCAGAAAGCCAGCAACCGTTTGATGAGGCAGATTTCCGCGTTGAAGGTTAGCGCGTTTATTCAGGCAAGGTGATGTCGTCGAGGGTCACGGCCGTGAGTATCTGCTCGCTCAACTCGTCGAGTACGGCCGTAACTTCCCCCCGTCCGCCTCCCGTACCAATGCCCGCGCCAGGATCAGCGTTGGGTCAATGAGGGGGGTATCGTCCATTTGCTTTTCCGTCAGGGCCAGGGGGATTTCGGTGCAGCCCAACACGATGGCCTGCGCCCCCTGTGCCTGCAACGCGGCTACGCCCGCCAGCAAATCTTGCCGGGCACGGTCGGTGACACGGCCGCACGATTTGATGCCATGCTGCGGGTGGTAAATGGCCGGGTGGATGAGGGTTTCTTGCATGGACAGGATGGGGGTCACGACCGTGAAGCCCAACCCCGCCAACACCTGTGGGTACACTTCCGCCCGGTACGTGCCCGTTGTGGAAAGAATCCCTACCCGCTCAATGTCTGGATGATGTGCCCGTAAAAACTGCCCCACCTCTTCAATCATATGCAGCAGGTGAATCTGGCAGTTGGCTCGCGCCAGTTCTGCCCGCAGCACCTCCCAGATGGGCGGCGCATGGGCCGTGTTGCAGGGAATACCCACCACCTGCGCCCCCATCTGCGCCAGCAGTTGCACCTGCGCCGCCAACGCAGTGGCCGGGTTTTCCGCCACTTGCCCCAACAGGTATGCGGTGCGGTCGGGGATGGTACACGGCCGTGACACACTCAACACCGTCAGATGATCCTGGTCACGGCCGGCAACGGTCTGGCTGATAATCTTCTGCTGCAAATCCAGCCCGGCTAATGGCCCGACGCCGGCTACAATACCAACTATTCTTTCCATTATTCAACAAGAACCCTGGCTATCGGGGCAGGTGTAGCATTGGCTTATGAGAGCAACAACCGGTTGTGGAGTGGATCTCTAGTCAATCCCAAAGCGTATTAACAAGCACAAAGTTACGGATTGCGGGATCGCGGGATAGACAAACAGCATTCAAGCGGCGGGCCACACCGGCGATCATGCGGTCGTGCATTTCCGGCACGGCCGTGTTCAGATCAAACTCCAGCACATCTTGAGGCTCCAACGGCATGAAGACAAACTGGCTACCATTGCTTAAACGGCCGTATTCAACGGCAAAATCCAAAGGGCGCCCCGCCTTTTCATTCAAGAAAAACAATTCAGCCAGAACGATAGCCGGTACATAAATAAGCGCCTCACCTTTCACACCCTCATTAAAGACCGCTTTTGCTTTTGTGCCTAACCTGGGGGAAGCAACGAGATACCAAAACAAAGCGTGGGTATCCACAACATACCGATTCATCATTCAATTATCCCGGTTTCCCATTCTTGCCGGATTTCAAGCAATGCGGCATCAATATCAAAATCAACGGGGAAACGATCCTGCCAGATCCCGTACAAATCTGTTGGCTTTTTTGTCTGGTTAATTGAGACTCGTAATTGCCTGGACAGGCGCTCAAAAAGGATCAGTTGATCTTCTAATGAAAGCTGCGTCATCAAATCCTCAATATGCGCTACCTGCTTCTGATTCATCATCTTGTTCTCCATACCTGCTAAACACCTGTCTATCAGCCGCATTATACGCTAAAGAAAGAGCTACTGCTCTTCTGAATGTTTGGGTTCTTTGGGAACAGGCGTATTGCGCATTCTGCAAAATGCGCAATACGCCCAGTAAATCTACGGCTTCAAGATGACCGGTAGATTGAGGAACCACATCGCCGGCAAATCACCGCCGAAGCCGCCGCCATAATTGAGCGCCAGGGACACGTTGCCACTGCGGTCTACGGCCTGCACGGCATATTCAAAGGGGCCGCTGATGGTGGCGCTGCCAGAGGCCAGATTGGTGAGCGCGTCATGGGTCAGGTCGAGTAGATGCCAGGTTTGTCCACTGGTCGGCCGGTATAACACCACCACCCGCTGCACACCGCTGCCCTCGTCCGTCACCGTCGCCTCAAAGTTCACGGCCGTCCCATCGCGCCACGCCTGCGTATCCCAAATGCTGGGCGCTACAAAGTCCGTATTGGCAAACGGGGCATGGTACACCTCAAACTCCAGGCTGGTGTACAACCGCTGTGTGCCCTGGCCTGCTCCCGCCGGTTTATACTGGCCGGGCACCACCACCAACCGCTGCCACGATTCCCCCTCCATCGTCAGGAACCGATTCACCGAACCAACCCCCACCGGGAACCAGTAATCCAATCCGTACCCCGGCTCCGCGTCCAGGTAGCGTTCATCGGTAATGACGCGGGAAATGATGGGATCGAAGTCCGGTACATCCACGTAACGGCCGCCCGTCCACAGCACCCCCGTCGCCAGATAACCGTCCAGACTAATGTCCACGCTGGCGCGGGGCAGGATGGGCCGGCCGCCGGCCACATACGTTTCCACCTCACCCGCTACCGTAAAGTAACTGCCCCGATCCGGGACATCATGCCGCTCATAATCGAATGTTAGATTGACCGGCGTACTGAAAACGGCGTCCGGCGCGCGTTCTGGCCCACCTTCTGGCGCACCAGAAGGCGCAGCCACCACGCTAACGCCGCCGGCCGGAACAGTGGACGTGACCGGCATGTTGATGCGCAGCATGGGCAGGCCATACAGCGTCATGATGCCCATCACTTTTTCATCGTAATTGCTAAACGACCCGGCGGCCAGGCTGTTGAAGTAGCGGAGTTTCGCCATCTTCATCGCCTGCCCCACCGTCTGTGGCCCCTGGCTCCAATCGCCCAACGCTTCGACAAAATTCACCATCAGCAGTTCCGAATAGGCCACCAGGTCAGAGTCGCCATAGCCAAAGCCGGTATTGCCGAAGAAGGTGGCATTCTGGTCATTAAACGCCTGCGGCCAATCTCTTGGCTGATTTGACGCCCCGTCGGTCACGTTCAGCCCGGAATGGCAGCCCACCGAGAAAATGAGCGACCCCTCGTAATCGGTGGCGGCGACGATTTGCGTGGCATACACGTCCTGTGGTGTATTGGGGAAAAAGCGGTAATGCTCAAAGTGCGAATTGAGCGAAATCAGGCCGGGCGCAACAGGTTGGGTAAAGAGGGCATTGGCAAAGTCAACGGCCGTCCAACTGTTATTGATCAGGTGTGTCTGGTTTGCCAGGGGGATACCCTGGTTTTGCAGTGAAGTGGTAATAGCGTTCGCCTGGTCAATCAGGAAGTCATAGCCGGTAATCAGGGCATCGCCGGGTTCAATGACAGAATCGGCCAGGAAACTGTTCACCATGCCCAACATTTCCGCAGGTGTTTCCACCAGGCGGCCCACCGCCAGTTGTGGCAGGTAAAATTCACGGCCGCGCATCGGCTGCGGCAGCAGCGCCGCATAATAATCGTCCGTGAGCATATACCGGTAGCTCAGCGCGCCGGAGAGAGCCGGGGTCCCGGCAATGTCGGCGTAGTGGCGCTCGTTGGCAATGAGCGCCGCATCGGGAATACGCCGGTGCGGGATGACCAGGTCTTCGCCGACAATGACGATGTTTTGCAGATTGGGGTAAGCCGGCGCCAGGGCATACAACAGCGCCTTGATTTGCCGGGCCACCAGATTGGCGGCATAGTGGTTATCCGGGTAAAAGTCCCAAGTAGCATAAACGCCGGAGAATGGTTCGTTGAAACCGTAATAGTTGTTCAAGTCCACTACCACGCCATTGACCTGGGGATGGGACGCCAGGTTGTTTTGCAGGCGGAATAACAGGGCACCAATGGACGTGTCGCCAGCATATAAGGTGTTCAAGCGGGCGGAGTTGAGCAGGATGATGGTATTGACAGTGGGACTCAGTACCGGGGTGGTGTAGGTGGTCACCAGCGAATAGTAAGTGGCCGGATCCCAGGGGAAGTTTTCCGGCGTCACTTCGATGTGCAGATGGAAGGTGGTACCAATGGCCTCGGCCGTATGCGGCACCACCGCCAGATAATACGTACCCCACAATTCGTGGACATCATAGGCCACCATCTCATCTTCTGTACCAGGGTTGATGGACAGATTGACCAACGAACCAATACCGCCCAGTTCGCCAATGTTGCTCATCTGGCCGATATTGCTCATCTGACCAATGTTACTCATTTGCCCCACTTCATTAAGAAAGCCCATGTCCAGTAACTCACCAATGTTACTCATCTGGCCGATATTGCTCATCTGACCAATGTTGCTCATCTGGCCGATGTTGCTCATCTGGCCGATGTTGCTCATCTGGCCCAGGTCACGAATCTGGCCGGTTTCTTCGTCAATGGCGGGGGCAAACAGGTAAAGGTTGTAATCGGCAGAAAGGTTGAAGAG
>CAADGU010000191.1 GCA_900696625.1 uncultured Chloroflexota bacterium
AGAGCGAGCCACACTCCAATTGTGCCCGCGACCGATTTGTCCAACCTGGAATTACGTTATCAAGCCGCGTCCTTGCTCTGGATGATATTCAACTGTAAAAGTGCTAACTTATTTTTGCGCGCTTACTTAACTTGTAGCCTATGAACTAAGGGGTGTCATTTTCGAGGTAAGCCTGTGCTGCGCATCCAGGCCATCTCCAATTACAGTCAAGGTATCTTTGGTAAACGTGAGGTGGCTAGACCTTGCCTGTTCGGGCTGGAAAGTTTTCCTCCTGAAGATACGGCCACTAAGTTTATCTGCATAGAGCTATTTTGCGGAAACAGGCAGGCGTTTTGCCAGCACCGTTAAAATTCAACCAAAAAGCCGCCTGATGGTGGCGGCTTTTATGGCGGGCCTTGATGGCATAAGGAAAGGGGTGTCGCAGCCCTGTTCCCGGTCGGTTGTTGCCAGTTGTGCAGTTCATCGTGCCAGTTTTTTGGGGAGGGTGTCCTTATGCCCTTAACCGATCAGGAATAGGTGAATGATACCAGAAAAACTGACCTGGGGATCAACCATTTTCCTACTGTTCCATGAGCAAAAATCAACCGGAGGGCGTCACTGTTCTATGCGCATGAACGGCCGTCTCTGGCATCATTCGCAAACAGGGAACGTGACAACGGATGTCACAAAGACGGTAACGTTCACGTCTCTTTCACGCCCAACTGGTACTACGGTACTGACAACTCATGTTACAATCCGGGCTTGGAACATCCGTTCTGATACCCCAACCTTTACCAATCGGGCGCGAGAGGAGAGCATGTGGCGGACAATGACAAAAAACAGCGGTTTGAAAAGACCGTTTCCGGCATACAGCAACGGTTTGGCCTGAAAGCCATCCGGCCACTCAAACAAACAGTATCCGCACCCATCCCCCATCTGCCCACCGGCTTCCCTGATCTGGACGCCGCTTTGGGTATTGGCGGCCTGCCACACGGCCGTATCAGTGAACTCATCGGCATCCCCACCTCAGGCATGTCCACCCTGGCCTTGAAGATCATCGCCAGTGTGCAGGGGCAGGGGGGTGCGGCCGTTTACCTGGACATACCCCACACCTTCGACCCCGACTATGCCCACCGCTGCGGCGTCAACCTGCGTCAGATGATGCTGGTGCATCCTTACAACGTCAGTCAGGCCATTGCCATGCTGCCCGACTTTGCCACCAGTGGCGGCTTTGACTTGCTCGTCTTTGACATGCCGCTATCACTACCAACGGCTGCCCAACATCAAGAACAACTATCCTCCGCCCTCGGCCGTTTGCTGGCTCCTCTACATCAAAGCGGCTGTGTTTTGCTTTTTCTTACCGCCTTGCCCCCGGCAAGCAATTCGTCTCTTGCCACTTACCCGCCACAAGCTGCCCTGCCCCACTATGCCAGCCTGCGCCTGCTCCTCCAAAAAGAACGCTGGCTGCACCGGCGGCAAGACATACGCGGCTACGAAGCCCAGGTGCAGATCCTCAAAAACAAATTAGGGCCGGCCGGTCACACCGTGCCCCTGACCATCACCTTCAACGGCACCGTGAAAGGGGAGGACGCCCCATGATCGCCTGCCTGTCCATCCCCTACTTTGCCGCCGCCGTCGAACGCCGGGCCGACGATACCCTCACGCCCCAACCTCTAGCCATTGGCGGCCAGCCCTGGGAAGCCAAACCCGTTTATGCCTTCTCCCAGGAAGCGGCCGGGCAGGGCGTCCACGCCGGCATGTCGCTGCGGCTGGTGCAGGTGTTGTCGCCCGATTCCCAATTCATCCCTGCCCACAAACCTCAGTACGGCCGTGTTTCTGCCGAAGTCATAGACGTACTAACCGACTTCTCCCCCGACATTGAACCACAAGAGTTGTGGCACTCCTTTGCCGACTCTACCCTGCACCTGACCGCTCACGGCAGCAGCCTACCCGCCCGTTACTGTCTTGACCTGGACGGCTTACCCTTGAAAGAAGCCATCCCCTTCATGCAGACGATGGGCCGGCAGCTACGCGCCGAAACCCACCTCTCCCCGGCCATTGGTCTCTCCGCCGACAAATTCACTGCCCAGGTAGCCGCCGCCGTTTCCCGCCCCGACCACCTGCTGCCGGTCGCCGAGGATGGTTACGCGGATTTCTTATCATCCCGTTCCCTGGCTTTCCTCCCTTTGGACAAAGAAACCCATCGCCGTCTGCGCCTGATGGGCATTCGCACATTAGGCCAGTTGGCCGCCCTACCCCTGTCCGCTCTGCAAGAGCAGTTTGGCCCCCAGATTACCCCCTTCTACCGGCAAGCCCAGGGGCAAGGTGATGAACCGCTACAACCCCAAACAGCCATCCAACAGGAAGCAATCCGCCACTGGTTTGATGAGCCGGTGGACAACCTGCTGACACTGACGGCCGTCCTCACTCACCTGGCCAACGAACTCAGCCACCGCCTGCACACGTCCGTCCGCGCCGGGCGCATCCTGCAATTAAGCCTGGAAATGGCCGACGGCCGTACCGAACAACAAACCATTGCCTTCCCTCAGCCCACAAGGGACGCGGCCCGTTTTGCCATCACCGGCCAGGAAGCAATGGCAAGACTAAACCTCACCTGTGGCGTGACGGCCGTGACCCTGACCCTCACCGACCTGACCCCGGCCACTGCCCATCAGTTGATGCTGTTTCAGGACACGGCCGTCGCCAATCACCACCGCCTGTCCCAAACCGTCCACAATTTAGCCGCCAAATACACAGACGGCCGTTTCTACCAGCCCATCCTGACCGAACCCCACCACCCCTTGCCGGAAAGACGTTTCCAGTTACGGCCGTTTGCCCATGACCCGGCTCTGGCCTGACGGCATACCCATTCAAGTGGTCGTGAGCAATCCCGACCTGCCCGGCTGTTTCACCTGGCAAGGGCAGAAACATGGCGTCCAGGCCATTCACCAACGCTGGCGCGTCCAGCTAGAGTGGTGGCGTGAAGGCATCTGGCGTGATTACTTCAAAGTGACCACCACCACTGGCCTGCTGGTCGTCATCTTCCACGACCTGCACACCGGCGACTGGTATCTGCAAAGATTGTATGACTGAGTGGGTAGGCCTTTTGGTGTCATGTGTCAGGTGTCAAGTTACCTGATACCTGACACATGACACGTGAAACATGACACAATACATCGAACTCCACTGCCATTCCAATTTCAGCCTGCTGGACGGGGCCAGCCATCCTGAAGAATTGGTCGCCCGTGCTGCCGAATTGGGCATGTCCACCCTGGCCTTGACGGATCATAACGCTGTTTATGGCGCGGCTCGCTTCACTCGCGCCGCCAAAGAGTGTGGCCTCCAACCCATTCTGGGCGCCGAACTCACCCTGGCCGAAGAGGATAACCCTGACCACACCCACCATCTGACCTTGCTGGTGGAAAACCAGGCGGGCTGGCACAACCTTTGTTATCTCATCAGCCGCGCCCAACACGATGACCCCAAAGGCCAGGCCATGTTACCCTTTGCCGAATTAACCGGCTGCACCAATGGCCTTATCGCCCTCTCCGGCTGCCGCCACAGCCTGCTGGCAACGGCCGTACAAAAGAAAAATGGCAACAAAACGGCCGTATCCGCCGCCCGCCGCTACCTTGACCTGTTTGGCCGGGATAACTTCGCCATCGAACTGCAACACCACTATTTGCCCGATGATGCCTTACGCAACGGCCGTCTCACCGCCTTAGCCCATCACCTGAAGCTGCCCTACGTGGTCACAAACAACGTCCATTACCACCTGCCCGAACGCCACAAATTACAAGATGTCCTGGTTTGTATCCATCACCTGACCACGATGGACGAATCCGCTCACCTCTTCGACACTCTCAAGGCAAGCCCGCGCCGGTTAAACGGAGAATACTACTTAAAAACGGGCGCACAGATGGCCGCCCTCTTTCCTGACCAACCCCAGGCCATTGCCCACACCCTACACATCGCTAACCGCTGCCACTTTGAACTTAGTTACGGCTTACAAGACCTACCCCATTTTCCCACCCCACACGGCATTAGCAGCGGCGCTTACTTACGCCGTCTCTGCCAGGAAGCGATCCCCCACCGTTACCCACAGCCCGGCGGCCACATCCAGGAGCAGGTCAACCACGAACTGACCATCATTGAAGGGGTCGGGTTAGCCAATTACTTCCTCATCGTCTGGGACATCGTGCGTTATGCCCGCGCCCAGGGGATTCGCTGCCAGGGGCGAGGTTCGGCGGCCAACTCCTTAGTCGCTTATCTACTCAACATCAGCCCGGTTGACCCCATCGCCCATGACCTGGTGTTTGAACGTTTCCTCAGCGCCGAACGGGCCATCGCCCCGGATATTGACCTGGACTTTGATGCCGCCCGGCGGGAGGAGGTGATCCAATACCTCTACGGCCGTTACGGGGCAGACCATACGGCAATGGCCTGCACCTTCATCACCTTTCGCGCCAAAAGCGCCATCCGGGACATTGGCAAGGCACTGGGTTTGACGCCGGAACTGGTGAGTACGGCCCGAAGCCGCTTCGGGTTCGCCGTCCATGCTCTGGAAACCAATACCACGCCCCGGGCAGATAACCAGACCGAACAAAACACCCTCGACCTGCTGCTTGACCTGAGCCAACAGATTGAAGGTTTCCCCCGACATTTGGGTATCCACTCCGGCGGCATGATTATTACCGGCTCACCGCTCATGGGCCGTGTGCCCACCGAACCGGCCACCATGCCCGACCGGGTGGTGGTACAGTGGGACAAAGAAGCGTTGGAAGATGTGGGGCTGGTCAAGATTGATATTTTGGGCTTACGGCATTGTCTACAAGTTAAGGACAATTGTGAATTGTCAAGCCCAAAATTGGCTACAATTCACCTATGAAAAACGCAGAGAAAAAACCCAAAAGTTCAGTCCGGCATACACGGGCTATCCAAGTTGACC
>CAADGU010000192.1 GCA_900696625.1 uncultured Chloroflexota bacterium
GAGGCGATTCAGATGATTGAGCGGGTGAGTGAACGGTTGTTACGGCCGTTGCCCGCCATCCCTGGTTTGCGTTATCACCGTTCGCGCCATGGCAACGGTCACCAACTGAGCAGCAACATGGAACAGGTACGCTACGAGCAGATGGTGCGCCAGGCCAAAGAGTACATCGCCGCCGGTGACATCTTCCAGGTGGTACTTAGCCAACGATTCAGCCGCCAGACCAGCGCCCACCCCTTCGCCATTTACCGCGCCCTGCGCATGTTGAACCCCTCGCCCTATATGTTTTACTTTGATTTTGGTGAACTGGATTTGCAGGTCATTGGCGCGTCGCCGGAGATTCACGTGCGGCTGGAAGATGGCACGGCGACCGTGCGCCCCATCGCCGGGACGCGCTGGCGCGGGCAGACGCCAGCGGAAGACCGGGCGCTGGAAGCGGAACTATTGGCCGACCCCAAAGAGCGCGCCGAACACGTGATGCTGGTAGACCTGGGCCGCAACGACATTGGCCGGGTCAGTGAATACGGCAGCGTCAGGGTCAGTGACCTGATGACGATTGAGCGGTACAGCCACGTCATGCACATCGTCAGCCACGTCACCGGGCAGTTGAAGCCGGGCATGGACGCTTTTGACCTGATGCGGGCCACCTTCCCGGCGGGCACGGTCAGCGGTGCGCCCAAAGTGCGGGCGATGGAGATTATCGAAGAGCTAGAGGGTGAACGGCGCGGCTTGTACGCCGGCGCGGTGGGCTACTTCAGCTACGATGGCAGCATGGATACCTGCATCGCCATCCGCACGATGGTAATGCAAGACGACACCATCTACGTGCAGGCCGGCGCGGGCATCGTCGCCGACAGCGACCCGACCAGCGAATATCAAGAATCATTCAACAAAGCCCGCGCCCTGCTGGTGGCAGTGGATAAGGCGGAGCAGGGGATTTTGTAATTGTTCGTAGTAGGCGATTTATCGCCGTCAGAAGGCGATAAATCGCCTACTACGAACGGGAGAGAGTAACTATGAGTAAAAAGCGCGTATTCAGCGGCATCCAACCAACCGGGAATGTGCATCTGGGCAATTACCTGGGGTCTTATAAAAATTGGGTGGCGAAACAGGATGAGAAAGAAAATTTCTTTTGTGTGGTGGATTTGCACAGCCTGACGGTGCCGCAAGCGCCGGAACAACTGCGGCACGAAACGCTGTCTATGGCCGCCATTTTGCTGGCGTCGGGGCTAGACCCGGACAAGTGTACGCTGTTTGTGCAGAGCCATGTGCCGGCTCACGCTGAGGGCTGCTGGCTGCTCAACTGTATCACGCCGCTGGGCTGGCTGCAACGCATGACCCAGTTCAAAGACAAGTCCGCCCGGCAAGAGAGTGTGTTGACCGGCCTGCTCGATTACCCGGTGCTGATGGCCGGGGACATCATCTTTTATGATGCCCATGAGGTGCCCGTGGGTGAAGACCAGAAGCAGCATGTGGAACTGGCGCGGGATATCGCCCAGCGGTTCAACAGTCTTTACGAAGAGGAGTTTTTCGTCATTCCGCAGCCGGTGATCCCGGAAGTGGGGGCGCGGGTAATGGCCTTGGATAACCCGACGGTGAAGATGTCCAAGAGCCTGGCGCATATACGCGGCCATGCGGTGCGTTTTCTCGATGAGCCGGATGAGATCATGCGCTCCTTCAAACGGGCGGTGACGGATTCGGGGCGCGAAATTCGCTTTTCGGATGACCCGGACAAGGCGGGTGTGAATAATCTGCTGGAAATCTACCAGGCGCTCACGGGCAAGAGCCAGGCCGACGTGGAGACGGATTTTGCCGATGCACGCGGGTATGGCGACTTGAAGGTGCGGGTGGCGGAGGTAACGATTGAGACGTTACGGCCGATTCAACAACGCTACCACCAGTTGATGGCCGACCCGGCCGAATTGGGGCGGTTGTTGGCGAAAGGGGCGATGCAGGCAACGGCCGTGTCCCAACCCAAAGTTGACCGCATGAAAGAGATGATGGGGCTGGTTTTACCCCGGTAAATAGTGAGCAGTGGGCAGTAAATAGTGAGCAGTAGGCAGTAAGCAGTAAGCAGTAAGCAGTGAGCAGTTTTGTGGGACGACTGCTTATTGCTCACTGCTGACTGCTAACTAATGGAAAGAAGGGAAGTTATGATAGTAGTCATAGACAACTACGATTCGTTTACCTACAACCTGGTGCAATACTTGGGTGAGTTGGGGCAGGAGATTCGGGTGTTTCGCAATGACCAGGTGACGGTGGCAGAAGTGCGGGCGATGCAGCCGGATCACATCGTCATCAGTCCGGGGCCGGGCGACCCGCATGATGGCGGCATTTCGCTCGATTTGCTGCGTGAACTGGGGCCGACGACGCCGATTTTGGGCGTGTGCCTGGGGCATCAGTGCATTGGCGAGGCGTATGGCGGGCAGGTGGTGCGCGCGCCGCGCCTGATGCACGGCAAAACGTCGCGGGTGTACCACAACGGCGAGGGGCTGTTTAACGGCATCCCCAGCCCGTTCCAGGCCACGCGCTACCATTCGCTGATTGTGCAGGAACCGCTGCCGGACTGCCTGGAAGTGACGGCGTTTACCAGCCAGGGTGAGGTGATGGGTGTGCGCCACAAGGAGTATCCGGTGGTGGGTGTACAGTTCCACCCGGAGAGCATCCTGACGGAGCATGGGCGGCGCATCTTGCAGAATTTTTTGGACGGCCGTTGAAGAAGTAATTGAGTAATTGAGTAACTGAGTAATTTTCTCAGTTACCCAATTACTCAATTACAGGTTTTCTCCATGAGTGTGCAACTGGACAATGTGGTTCCCTGGGGACGGTCGTCGCCGGAGCGGTTGGGGGAGGTACGGCTGGCGGCGATGAGCCGTTTTTTGCAGGATTATGAGGTGGGTAAGACGAACGGCCGTTACCAACCCATTTCCCTGCCCCACTTGCCCTTTGCCGACGGGGAATTTGGGCTGGCGTTGTGTTCGCATTTTCTCTTTTTGTACAGCGAGCAGTTGTCGTTAGAGTTTCACGTCACGGCCGTGCGCGAGATGGTGCGTGTAGCCGGGGAGGTGTGGATATTTCCGCTGCTGGATTTAGAATGTCAGGAGTCGGTGCATTTACGGCCGTTGCTGGAAATAATGAAAGGGGAGGGGGTAACGGCCGTTATTGAAACAGTAGAGTACGAATTCCAACGCGGCGGCAACCAGATGCTGAATATCACGAGCAGTGGATTATGAATCGTATTGCCTGATCCGTATAACGTACTATGATCCATTTTCAACGCAAAGGGGCAAAGGGGCGAAAGAGGCAAAGAAAAGAGAGACCTAAGCTCTTCTTCTTTCTCTAAATCCTTTGCTTCTTTGCACCTTTGCGTTAAATATCTGCCACAAGATGAGGTAAAGTGATGAATTCCCACGGTTTTGAGTTGATTCAGGAAACGATGATTGAAGAGTTAAACAGTAAAGCGACGTTGTACCGGCACGTGAAGACGGGCGCGGAACTGCTGTCGGTGCAAAACGATGACGAGAACAAGGCGTTTGGCATCACCTTTCGCACCCCGCCAGAAGATTCCACCGGGCTGCCACACATCATGGAACATTCGGTGTTGGGCGGCTCGCGCAAGTACCCGGTGAAGGAGCCGTTCATTGAACTGGCGAAGGGGTCGTTCAAGACCTTTTTGAATGCGTTTACGGCCGCCGACTTCACCACCTATCCCGTGGCCACCACCAACACCAAAGAGCTGTATAACCTGGTGGATGTGTACCTGGATGCCGTTTTTCACCCGCTGATTACGCCGCACCATCTGGAGCAGGAAGGGTGGCATTATGAATTGAACAGCCCGGACGAGCCGCTCATTTACAAGGGCATTGTGTTTAACGAGATGAAGGGGGCGTATTCGTCGCCGGAGGGGGTGTTGTATAAGGCGGTGAAGGAGTCGCTCTTCCCGGATAATGTGTACCGGCATGATTCCGGCGGTGACCCGACGGTGATGCCCAACCTGACCTATGAGCAGTTCCGCAGCTTCCACGAGACCTATTACCATCCGTCCAATGCCCGTATCTTTTTCTATGGCGATGATGACCCGGAGAAGCGGCTGGCGCTGTTGGATGAATACCTGAGTGGCTTTGATGCCGCCCAGGTGGATTCGGCCATCCCCTTGCACGAGCCATTTGTGGCGCCGAAGCGGGTGGTACGGCCGTATGCCGTCACCGCCGATGGCGAACAAAAAGCGTATGTCAGCATCAACTGGGTGCTGCCGGAAATCCTCGACCCCGCGTTGCAAATGGCGCTGAGTGTGATGTCCTACGCGGTGGTCAGCACACCTGCCTCACCGCTGCGCCAGGCGCTGATGGATTCCGGGCTGGGCAGCGACACCATTGGCGGCGGCATTTCCGGCGCGCTGCGCCAGGCCACCTTTTCCACCGGTTTGAAAGGGGTGGAACTGGCGAATGTGGACAAAGTAGAGCCGCTGGTATTGCAGACACTCGAACGATTGGCCGCCGAGGGTATTGACCCGGAGATGATTGAGGCGGCCATCAACACCATTGAATTTAGCCTGCGCGAAAACAATACCGGCTCGTTTCCACGGGGGCTGTCGTTGATGGTTCGGGCGCTGCGCAATTGGGTCTATGATTTTGATCCGCTGGAGCCATTGCAATATGAAGCACCGTTGACGGCCGTTAAAACCCAACTCGCCGCCAACCCCGCCTATCTGCAAGAACTCATCCGCACCTACCTGCTGGCAAACAATCATCGCGTGACACTGGTTTTAGAGCCAGACCCGGAATTGCCGGCGCGGATGGAAGCAGAAGAGAAGGCGAAGCTGACGGCCGTGCAATCCCGCCTCAATGAACGCCAGATCGCCGGCATCATCGAAACCACGCAGCAGTTGAAGGCGCTGCAAGAGAAGCCGGACGACCCCGCCGCCCTTGCCGCCATCCCCCGGCTGACGCTGGCCGACCTGGACAAGGAAAACAAACCGATCCCCTTTGCCAAAGAGACGCTGCAAGGCGCGGAGGTGATCACCCACGACCTGTTTACCAACGGCATTGTCTACCTGGACGTGGGCTTGAATTTGCACACGCTGCCCCAGGAATTGCTGCCACTGGTGGGGCTGTACGGCCGTGCCCTCACCGAAGTGGGTACGGAAACCGAGGATTATGTGAAGTTGCAGCAGCGCATTGGCCGTAAGACGGGCGGCCTACATGCCTCGCGCCACATTGCCGCCAAACGGGGGGCAGGTGAAGCCGCCGCCTGGCTTTTCCTGCGCGGCAAGGCCACCATGGCCCAGGCGGACGACCTGCTGGACATCCTGCGTGACGTGCTGTTGACGGTGAAGTTGGACAATCACGACCGGCTGCGGCAGATGGTGCATGAATCCATCGCCCGGTTGGAGGCGGGGCTGATTCCGGGCGGGCATGGGGTGGCGGACGGCCGTCTGCGGGCCACCTTCAACGAGAGCGATTGGGCCTCTGAACAGACCAGCGGCATTGCCTACCTTTTTGCCCTGCGCCAGTTGGCGGCTGACATGGAAAACGATTGGCCCGGCGTGTTAGCCCGATTGGAGCAGGTGCGGCAAACGCTCACCAGCCGCCGCAATTTGCTGGTCAACGTCACTCTGGACGCGGCCAATTGGGCGCAGTTCCAGCCGCGATTGGCGGGCTTCATCGGCAGCCTGCCCGATGTGCCGGTAGCTCTGCAAAGCTGGCAGTGGCAGGGGGACGCCACGCCGGAAGGGTTGACCATCCCGGCGCAGGTGAATTATGTGGCGCAAGGGGCAAACCTGTACGATTTAGGCTACAAGCTGCACGGCTCGATTGCCGTGATCAACAATTATCTGCGCACCACCTACCTGTGGGAAAAGATTCGGGTGCAGGGCGGGGCGTATGGTGGCATGGTCAGTTTCAGCCACAACACCGGCGTCTACAGCTTCCTGTCGTATCGTGACCCGAACCTGTTAGGTACGCTGGCGAATTATGCCGGAGTGCCCGCCTTTTTGCGCCAGCCCTTGCACAACGATGAACTGACCAAAAGCATCATCGGCGCGATCAGCAGCATGGATGCGTATGAACTGCCGGACGCCAAGGGGTATACGTCGCTCTCGCGTTATCTGGCGAATGTGACGGACGCTTACCGGCAGCAGTTACGCGAGGAAGTGCTGTCTACCACCGCGGCCGACTTTGCAGCATTGGGGGAGGTGTTGGAAGGGGTGCGGGAGTACGGCCGTGTGGTTGTCCTCGGTTCCGCCGAAGCCATTCAACACGCCAACAGTGAACGCGGCGGCAACTGGCTGCGGGTGACGAAGGTGAAGTAGCGGATTTTTAGTTCACTACTTCACCAGCTCTTTAACAGTGTACTCACGGCTATATCTTCGTCCACATCTTCCCAGTGGATGCCAATGCCACGGGCGATCAAGCGCCAGTTATGGCGCTGCTCGTCGGTGGCGTCGCGCAGGCGTGGGAACCATTCGAGGGGGGCGGAGATTTCACGGCCGTCAGACAACC
>CAADGU010000193.1 GCA_900696625.1 uncultured Chloroflexota bacterium
GAAGCTCTATGTCCGCTCCCCCAGGTTCTCACCAAATTGCCATCCCAATACAGCTGCAGAATTTCGTTGGTGGGCCATTCCTCAAACAAGACGTGCAACCACACCGGACCGGGGTCGGTGGCCGGGTCGCCACAGTTGGGCAACAACGTCAGGTACGGTGGCGCATCAGGGGCATGGGGGACGGCGGCGGAAGTGGCAGAGGCGGCGGGTGTGGCCGCTGTGAGCAGGGCGCGGGACACGGCCGTTGGCAGCAGCAACCCCATCACCAGGACAAAAAGTAAAATGGATAGACGGTTCATCATGCTTGTTCCTCCCCGGCAATCGGCATCAAACTACCCAAAACTGGCCCGACGGCCGTGTATAAACGATTTAAGCATACGGCCCTAGCATAAAACATTACTCTTTTCTTGTAAATTAAGGCTCTTTTGGAATTCAAGGGGGTGGCAGGGCGTGATGTGTGATGCGTGACCGGAGCAATCTCACCCGTCACCCGTCACCCATCACGTTTTGCAAAATAGTTGCAACAACCGGCTTGATCTGGCACTATTGGGGCTGAGCAGAGCATGTGGATGGATAACCGCCTTGAGTTTGCCGCAGGCAGTCTGGCGCGCGCCATCCCCCCTGGAGATCATCATGTCCCGCTGGCGCAGCCTTATCATCCTGATATTCCCCATACTCGCCCTGACGCTGCTTTATACACCACCCACCACCGCCCAATTCACACCACCGCCCACCTACGAACAACGGCTGTTGGCGTTGGTGAACCAGGAGCGATGGCTTAACGGCCGTCTGCCCCCCCTGAAAGGCAGCGCCAGCCTGGAATCGGCGGCTAAATCACACAGCCAACAAATGGCGCTGCGTAATTTCCTGGATCATTGTGACTTTGACACCCGCACCACCTTCTGGCAGCGCATCGAACAGGCCGGTTACACCGGTTGGGCCGTCACCGGTGAAAACATCGCCGCCGGTTACAAAACACCAGAGGAAGTGGTGGCCGGCTGGATGCAGAGCCAGCGCCACCGCGCCAACATCCTGTCTACCGATTTTTGGGAAGTGGGTGGCGGTTATATGCTCCAGGCCGATGATGGGCCGGATGTGCGCCAGAGCAACACACAAAACTGCCGCGCCGACTCCACCGGTAATGGGCCATATTATCATTACTGGACACAGGATTTTGGGCGGCGCAGCGAGGTGATGCCGGCCATCATTAACCGGGAAGCGTTTGAGACGGGCCGCCGCGAAGTGGCGCTTTATCTCTATGGCGGTGGTTGGGCGCAGTCGGTGCGGGTGCGCAATGAAAATGGCTTTTGGTCAGCGTGGCAGCCCTTCGCCCCTGACCTGAACTGGACGTTGAGCAATGGCAGCGGCCTGAAAATGGTATTTGTGGAGATGAGCAGCGGCGCAGACGGCGCCGGAATCATTCGCAGCGCCAGCGATTCCATCTGGCTGCGCACGGCCGTCACCCCCACCGTCGTCTCTTCGTCAACATCTCATCGTATCTATCTGCCGGTGATTTTGCGCTGAATTGATGGGTAATTGGGTAATTATGCAATTACCACTCCCGTCTCACCGGAAAGGTCTGGCAGAAAAATTCCACTCCCGCGGTAGAGACCATGCACAACTGCACGGCCGTACTCGTGTACACCCCCTCCCCTGTGCGCGCAAAATTGACCACAAAATCACCCAGGCCCAAAGCCTGCCCATTTTCATAGGTTGGTTGGATCAGGTCTGTTTCCGGCAGCAGGCGCGCCAGGAATGTGCCTTCCGGCCCTGCCGTGCCCGCATACACATGCCCCACCGTGATCGTCAGACCATCATCCGTGCGCTGCGCCACGAAGTTGTAAAATTCGTCGGCGGGCGCGGGAATGGTGCCTACCAGCGGGATTTCCGGCGCTTCCCCTGCGGCTGCCACCATCTGGCTGTTGATCCACCCGGTACGGCCGTCTGCCAACTGCACATTATACCATTCGCCGCTCTCCGTACGACCCAGCACGGTCACGGCCGTGCCCTGCGCCAGATAGTCCACAATACGAAAGTTGATGGCCGGGCCGCTGCGCATATAAACAAGCTGGCGGACAATTTGCACGGCAACGGGCGTGGGCGATTGGGTGACGACCGGTGTGGGGGAGGGTGTGGGTGAGGGTGATTGGGCGGCAGGCACGGCCGTGTTAGTCGCCTCAGCATTTTGGCCGGTTGCCGGCGCGGGGGTGGCTGTGGCTGCCGGTGGCGCCGTCGTACTGGTCGGGGATGGGGTTGGTTCGTCGGTGGGCAGCACAGCGACGGCGGCCGTGGTGGGGGTTGGGGCGGGGGCTACGGCCGTTGGCGAGAAAAAGCCACGACGATACAAACCACCCGCCAGCAGCAGCAGCAGCAAAATGACCAGAGCAGCCACCGCCGCTCGTTTGGGGAACTGCCGGGGTGAGGGCACGGCCGTCGCTTCATCTACCCGCACCATCACCGCCGGCTCCACCGCTTCACTTTCCGGCTCAACAGGTGAACTGTCCGCCGTGACTGCTGGCGTTTCCACAGCGGCAGCCACCGGTGCTTTCTCATCAAGGGTTGCCGTTTCGGCTGCTGCCGCCGCTTCAAAAAGTGCCACTGTTTCAGCGTCCGCTGCTACGTCAGCGCTCATAACCGTGTCTGTTTCAGTGACTACTGCCGGCGCTTCCACGACGGCTTCGCCGGTCGCCGTTTCTACTTCGTTTACCGGCATTTCCGCCTCGGCTGCCGGACTCTCCGCTTCGGCGGCGGGCATTTCGGCAGCGGGTGGGGCGGCAATCTGGCTTAACCAGGCCACCGCCGCCGCCAATCCAGCGGCATCCAGGCGTATCTGGTTGGCGCGTATGGCTTCTACCAGCGCGGGCGTCAGGGTTGAATGGGGCGGCGCGTCTGGAGTATACGGCCGTGCCGCCGCCACCACCTGCATCCCCCCTGCCTGAAACGCCTGCCCCAGCCAGCCCTCATCCTGGGGCAATTTGTCCCCCGCCAGCAAAGGGGATGTGCTGCAATCCAGCAGCACCAGTTTGTGGCGGGAGGGATGCAAAGAGAAGCGCCGCCGCACATAATCGGCCTGGATGGTGGTGGCGTCCAGATAACTGGCGGTGAAGGTGTCGGCGCAGGCCAGGTACGGCCGTGCCTGATGATAGAGGGCGTGCCCGGCAAAATAAAGCAGCAGCACATCATCCGGGGCCTGGCTCATTTCCAGAAATTCGGCAATGGCTAACTGGAGTTCAACAGCCGGTTTGTTGACGGAAACAAACACCTCATCAAACCCGGCAGCAGGAGATTCCAGCGCATCCGCCAGAGCGGTGAACATTTTGCCAGAGACGGGGGTGTGGAGACGGCCGTCCTGGTAATACACATTGCCAATCAACAAAGCTAATCGCCTGGACATGCGCCAATTGTACGTGGTTTAAGGCGAATGGGCGAAGAGTTTGTAACCCGTCACCCGTCACTCGTCACTCGTCACCCGTCACTCGTCACCCGTCACTCGTCACCCGTCACTCGTCACCCGTCACTCGTCATCGGACTGCGGCTTACCGATCACCGATTACCGATTACCAGACGCCAGGATTAGGAAATTGGGACTGTTTACCCCATCCCCTTTCCCATAGAAAAATTTGCCCGCTATAATTGGCCTCCTAGTAGAAGCCGCCTCAGGTTTCCGCACATCTTGAGAGTGCCCTGAGAGGCAAGAGAAGATTCAATGACCATTGTCACACCCACATGGGTTCGAGATGCCGTTTTCTACCAGATATTCCCTGATCGTTTTGCCATCAGTGACCGTTTCGGCCAGGATGGGTATTTGCCCAAGCCAGCCCACTTGCAGCCCTGGGGCGACGCGCCCACTTACCACAGCTTCCAGGGGGGCGACTTGCTGGGCGCAGCCGAAAAGCTGGACTACCTGGCCGATTTAGGCATAAATGCCATCTACCTGAATCCCATTTTTGCCTCGGCTTCCAACCATCGCTATCACACGCACGATTACTACACCGTAGACCCCATCCTGGGCGGCAACCGGGCGTTTGCCGTTTTCCTGGAAGCAGCCCACCAACGCGGGATGCGGGTCATTTTGGATGGCGTCTTTAACCATGCCAGCCGAGGGTTCTTTCAATTCAACCATCTCATGGAATGTGGGCCAGAATCACCCTACAGAGATTGGTTTCATGTGCATAACTGGCCGGTGAATGCCTTTCATTCTGAAGAACAGCCAAATTATGACGCCTGGTGGGGCATGCATTCGCTGCCCAAGCTGAACACCAACAACACGGCCGTGCGCGAATTCCTCTGGCAGGTAGCGGAGTATTGGCTCAACCAGGGCATAGATGGCTGGCGGCTGGATGTGCCCAACGAGATTGACGACGACGCCTTCTGGCAAGAGTTCCGGCGGCGCTGCAAAACAGCCAACCCGGAAGCGTACATTGTGGGTGAATTGTGGGGTGAAGCGCAGCGCTGGCTGCAAGGCGACCAGTTTGATGGCCAGATGAACTATTTGTTTGCCCGCGCCGCTTTTGGCTATTTTGTGGGCGAGCAAATGGACCAGAC
Source organism: uncultured Chloroflexota bacterium (assembly GCA_900696625.1). GTDB lineage: Bacteria > Chloroflexota > Anaerolineae > Promineifilales > Promineifilaceae > CAADGU01. Next base: position 4,546 of record CAADGU010000193.1, read on the forward strand.
CGATACGGTGCGTTCCGGCTATGGGCATATCGCCACTCTGACCGGCAAGCAGTTCGCTGCCGAACTGGAACGGATGCACAACCAGCTTTACCAACCGGAAATTGTGTTTGCCCAGATGAATATGTTGGGCAGCCATGATACGCCTCGCCTGATGACGGTAGCCAGGGAGGATGTAACGGCCGTTAAACTCATGGTACTCTGCCAGATGACCATTGCCGGCGCGCCCAACATCTACTACGGCGACGAAATCGGTCTGCCGGGCCGCCATGACCCCGACTGCCGCCGCGCCTTTCCCTGGCACGATGAAGCCAGTTGGAACCGGGAGTTGCTGGCCTGGTACCGGCAGTGCATCCAACTGCGGCAGCAAACGCCCGCCCTTCGTCGCGGTGATTTCCAGGTCATTTATGCAGCCGACCATGTGGTCGTTTACCAGCGACAGGTTCAGGGGCAAACGGCCGTTATCGCCTTCAACACCGCCAACCAGCCGGAAACCATCACCTGCCCCGCCACCTTCACCGGCAGTCTGCCGGAAAAATTGGCCCCATTGGGACAAACATTGACGGGTGGACAAACCTATCAGCTGCCGGCGCGCAGTGCCCGCATCTGGGCTAATTAACTTTTTTCGCCTCATTCATGGGCATTGCGGGTTATTATTTGTATCATCTGGCATGGATTTTGAGGAGAAAGCATGGTGGTTATCACCTCTTGAGGAAAGGAGCGCCCCGGTGACTCCC
>CAADGU010000194.1 GCA_900696625.1 uncultured Chloroflexota bacterium
CCGCCCGCCGAAATCGAAAAACTGGTAGATGATGTGTTAGCCCTGGGTTTCACCGAATTTCAGGCCAGTTACATTCCTGAAGATACCTGCTGTGACCGGGTAACGCACACCCTGACGGTGCAAGATGGCGAGCAGGCGTATACAGTCACCGTCTTAGATGGCGCGGATGCACCGGCGGAACTGTTTGAGGCCGTGGAGATGGTAAATGGTTATCTGCTGGCGCTGCCGACGGAGTGACGAGTGACGAGTGACAAATAACCGATTACCGATTACCGATTACCGGCCAACCCCGCTACAATTGGCGGCATGTTTGAACTTGTCTTTTTAGGCACATCGGCGTCAGCGCCTTCGGTACACCGGGGATTGTCGGCTCATATCATTTTGCACCGGGAGTACCGGTTTTTATTGGACTGCGGCGAAGGCACGCAGCGCCAGATTCTGACCAGCGGTCTGGGTTTTAAGCGATTGAACAAGGTGCTGCTAACACATGGACACCTGGATCATATTTTAGGTTTAGGCGGTTTTGTCTCCACCCTCAGCCGTTGGGAAAACATGGATCAGGTGGATATTTACGCCGGGCGCAATACGCTGCGCCGGGTGGCTGATTTGTTGTTTAAGGTCGTTTTCCCCAACGGCCGTGCCCCCCTGGACATCAACCTTATCGAAATTGAACCGGGTGTGATTTTCCACGATGACAAATTTACGCTCACGGCCGTGCCCGTCAGCCATCGTGGCCCCGATTGTTTCGGTTTTGTTTTTGAAGAAAAAGCGCACCACCCCTTTCTGGCCGAAAAAGCCGCCGAACTGGGGGTGCCTTTTGGCCCGGAACGGGCGCAATTGGTGCGGGGAAACAGTGTCACATTAGCGGACGGCCGTGTCATTCAGCCGGATAATGTATTGGGTACGGCCGTGCCCGGCGTCAAATATGTACACATCGGCGATGTGGGTCGCACGGAAAACCTGGTTGAAGTTTGCCACAACGCCGACGCCCTGGTCATTGAAGCCACCTATTTGCACGCGGATGCGGAGATGGCAGCCGAGTTTGGGCACCTGACGGCCGCCCAGGCCGCCAGACTGGCCCGCGACGCCCATGTCAAAAGCCTGATCCTCACTCACCTCTCCCGCCGCTACTTCGCCCGTGACACGCGCCAGGAAGCCCAGGCCATCTTTCCCAACGCCCAAATCGCCCACGACCTTGAACATTACCAGATCACCCGTGAGGGGGCGGTGCGTTTGGAGAAGTTAGCAGTTAGCAGTGAGCAGTGAGCAGTGAGCAGTTTACTGCCGACCGCTCACTGCTCACTGCTTACTGCTTACTGATTACTGCTGAGATTTGCATGAAGACCCAGACAGCCGACATCGTCATCTGCGGCGCGGGCATTAGCGGCATTTCGGCCGCCTATTACCTGGCCGTGAACTATGGCTTGAAAAACATCATCCTGGTGGATGAACGCGAGCCGCTCACCTTCACCAGCGACAAATCCACCGAATGTTACCGTAACTGGTGGCCGGGGCCGGGTGATGAGATGGTGCGTTACATGAACCGCAGCATTGACCTGCTGGATCACCTGGCGGACGAAAGCGACAACTATTTTGGCCTGAATCGGCGTGGTTACGTTTTCCTGACCGGCGACCCGGAAAAGGCGAAGGGGATGCAGGCATTTGCCCAGGAAGCGTCGGCGCTGGGGGCGGGTGAACTGCGCATTCATCGCGGCCGTGCCGATGACCCCATGTACACGCCCCACCACGCCGAGGGGTACAAAAACATGCCGGAAGGGGCCGACCTTATCCTCGACCCGGCCATGATCCGGCGGATTTTCCCCTTCATTACCGACCAGGCCATTGCCATGCTGCACCCCCGCCGCTGTGGCTGGCTGAGCGCGCAGCAGTTGGGTATGTATTTGTTGCAGCAGGCAAAAGCGCGCGGTGTGCAGCTATGGCCGGGGCGGGTGACGGATGTGGTGGTAAAGAAAGGGCGGGTGACGGCCGTAGACGTCAATCTGACTGACGGCGGCCCAACACGTATCCACACGTCTCGTTTTCTCAACGCTGCCGGGCCACTCATCGGCGAGGTGGGGCAACTGATGGGGCTAGACTTGCCCATCTACAACGAACTACATGCCAAAATTTCCATCCGTGACGACCTGAGCATCATTCCCCGCGATGTGCCGCTGATGATTTGGGAAGACCCGGTGCATTTGCTGTGGAGCGAGGACGAACGCGCCGAATTGGCCGCCGACCCGGCGCTAAGCTGGCTGCTGAACCAGTTCCCGGCAGGTGTCCATTTCCGCCCCGAAGGGGGCGGCGACAGCCCCATGTTGCTCATCTTGTGGACGTATGATCTGGAGGCCAAAGAGGTGGTCTGGCCGCCGCAGTTTGACCCGGACTACCCAGAGATTGTGCTGCGTGGGCTGGCGCGCATGGTACCAGGTTTAACGCCCTATATTGGCCGGGCACGGCCGTGGGTGGATGGCGGCTACTACTGCAAAACCCGCGAAAA
>CAADGU010000195.1 GCA_900696625.1 uncultured Chloroflexota bacterium
ACCCCCGCCGCCGAGGAGCAGCTCACCCAGGTCTATTCGCGTGGCCTCGGCCCCTGGTTCCTCACGGGCGCCAATCATCAGACAGTGGTGGACGGCCGTGCCCCCCGCCATCGTGGTCTCTTCATGGGCCAGGTAACACGGGTATCCGCCGATAGTGTGCAAATTGAACCGGCGGCCACCGCCACCCCGCTCAAAGCCGGTGACGGCGTGGTCTTCGACGCCGCCGACTGGCGCAGCCCGGAACAACCGGAAGAAGGCGGCCACATTTACCAGGTGATGCCCGCCGCCAACGGCCAATTGACGCTGCGTTTTGGCAATAACGCGGTCAACTTCAGCCGCATTCGCCCCGGCGACCGGCTGTGGCGCACCCATGACCCGGCGCTAGACAAAGCGGTACGGCCGTATACCCAGGCCACCACCCCCGTCCACAAACAACCCGTCCACGTACAGGTTTCGGCAAAAGTGGGCGAGCGGTTAACGGCCGTGTGGACATTGCGCAACCAGCCCCACATCCAGGTGACGATGCAATCGCCCGAACCACTCACCCCTGCCCAAAACCAGGCCATCAACGAAGAGCGTCTGCGCGAACAACTGGGGCGACTGGGCAACACCCCCTACGAACTAACCGACCTGACGCTGGACAGCGACGGCCGTGCCTTCGCCCCCACCTCCCTGCTCAATGACCTGCGCCGCCAGGCCGTTGAGCAACTGACCGCCTGCCAAAGCCAGCCGCCAGCGATGACCATTCACGATGCGACGGCCGTGCTCCACACCGCCCTCTCCCACCACCGCTCACTGCCCACTGCTCACCGCTCACTGCCCACTGCCCACCTCCACCTCCTCATCCGCACCCCCGAACAACTCGAAGCCGCCCTCACCTTGCGCCCCGCCAGCATCACCCTGGATTACCTCGATTTGTACGGTCTGCGCCCCGCCGTCGAGCGTGTGCAGGCTGCCGGCATCACCGCCCGTGTCGCCAGCCCGCGCATCCTCAAACCCGGCGAAGAAGGCATCGTCAACTTCCTGCGCCGGTTAGAGTGCCAGATTTTGGTGCGCGCCAATGGGCTGCTGGCCATGCTGCAAGAAGGCGAACACCAGCCGGGCCACCCGGCCGGACACCAGCCGCTCATTGGCGATTTCAGCCTCAACGCCGCCAACGTCCTCAGCGCGCACACCTTCCTGCAAATGGGACTGCTGCGCCTGACGCCCACCCACGATCTGAACGCCGCCCAAATCACCGAACTGGCGCGGCAAATTGGCGCGGACAAAATCGAAGCGGTGGTTTACCAACATCTGCCCGTTTTCCACACCGAACATTGTGTCTTTTGCCGCTTCCTGTCAACAGGCACCAGTTATAAGGATTGTGGCACGCCGTGTGAGAAGCATAAAGTGGGGTTGCGGGATAGTCACGGCCGTGTCCATCCCGTATTGGCCGATGTCGGCTGCCGCAACACCGTCTTTGGCGCGGAAGCCCAGGAAGCCAGCCATCATTTGGCCGCCTGGCGGCGGGCCGGCATTCACCATTTGCGCCTGGAATTTGCCCATGAAATGGCCGACGAGGTGATAAAAATCACTACCATCTTCCAGCAAGCCCTCACCGGGCAGATCGCCATGCCCGAACTCGGCCGCCACCTGCACCGGCTGGCCCCGCAAAACACCACCGAAGGCAGCCTCTTCGTCCCCGACAACTACCTGATGCTGCCCATGCTGTAATGAATGTGCGAGGGGTACGGCCGTGCCCACCAGCCATGCCAAATAAAATCCGCAGGCAATCAGAATGGATGTTATAATCCCGCAAAAGGTACAAAAGCAGATGAAACATATGAACCGAATTCATTGGCAAGACCATATTGTGATTGATGCCAACATCCATCATGGCGATCCCTGTATCAAAGGCACCCGTATTCCGGTAGCAATCATCATAGGCAGCCTGGCAGATGGGATGACGCCGTCAGAGATACTGGCAGCTTACCCGCAACTAACTGAACGTGATATTCAAGCCTCTCTGGCTTATGCCGCCGATGTATTGCGACAAGAGATTCTTGTCCCCTTCGCGGCCTGAAAAGCCATCCCATCATGCACATCAAAGTGGATGAAGATTTGCCACCTCTTGTGGTTGAATGGCTGCGGGAAAAAGGTTACGAGGCCAGCACAGTTGTGGAGCAAGGAATGAGTGGCTGGACGGATAATGCCCTGTGGCAGGTGATACAGACGGCACAGTATTTTTTGTTGACGGCCGATAAGGGTTTTGCCGATCTGCGCATTCATCCACCGGGATCACATGCAGGAATTTTATTGCTGCGCCCAGATGAGGATGGCATTCGCCCGATCCTAAAACTATTAGAGGATGTATTGCAACAAGTTGACCTGGAAAGATTGTCTGGCACAGTCACGGTAGCCACCCCTCGTGGTTTGCGTATCAGACGGCCGTGACTTCACTTCAGGAATTCTCGAATGCGCACGGCCGTGCCCACCAGCCGCGAAATCTGAATCTTGCCCCCACCGGCTAACTGCACCATCCGCCCCTTGTCCAGCACCAGCAGCAAATGATGGGTGCGGCTAACCAGCCGGTCGCTGGGGTCGTAGGCCCGCCCCAGACCCACCGTCACCTGCTGAATGGTGCTCAGGGGGTGTGTCTGCTCCGTTTGCCGCAGCACACTGTGGCGGCGCACCGTCACCGTGCCCACCGTCTTGTCAAATGTAGCCGTGGTGGAAACTGCCAGCAGCAGCACGGCCGTGCCCATCCCCGCCAGGAAAAGGATCACGCCCAGCAGACGGCCGTGCCATACCCCCACCGCGATCACCTGCGTCCACAACGCCCACACGCTGGCCCCCAGCAGAAACAACCCCAACAAATACAGCACCACCGGCCGCTGCCGCAAAACGAGGAGCGAGTCTGTTTCTTCGATCACTTTCATACCGGCCCATCATAACAGGCAAGTGGCAGGTGGCAAGTGATCACCTGCCACCTGCCACTATAGTCCATTTCTACACCGTTTTGGCGCTACAACGAATCGCCGATCCGGGTAAAATGAGGAGGTATGTTTGATTGACGCTGAGCGCAATGAGTGGCGCCAGGCAAAGGGCAAAACCGTTTCGGTTAAGCGGATTAGAGCAGCCCCTTGCCGGGCACTGCCCTTCAAAAAGAGGGAAAGATGAGAACGTTTAAGTTAGTTGTGGCCTGGATATTAGTGGCGTTGTCCGTTTTGGGCATCATTGCCGTGCTGATTGGCCTGGTTGCCAGTTGGCAGATACGCAATAGAGCAACGGAAGCAACGGTGAATTTGTTGACGGCAGGGGAAACGGCCGTGACCACCCTCAGCAACGGGATCGGCCGCATTGATGACCGGCTGGCTGTTACCCAACAAAACATCCAGACGTTGGAAAACAACATCACCACCACCGGCGCGGATGTGACCGAAAACAGTCTGGTGGGGCAAGCCATCTCCGCCCAAATCAGCGAAGAAACGGCCGCCTCCGTTGCCGAAGCCAGAGCGACGGTCACGGCCATTACCGACGCCGTTAGCACCCTCAACGCCGCCATAAACGCCGCCAACGCCATCCCCTTTGTGCAGCTAGACGGTTTTATACCCGAACTGGTGGGGGACATTGCCACTGGCATCGCCGAATTAGAGCAGAGCGTGACCACCTTCCGTACCGGCGTACAACAACGGCGCGAGGATCGTATTGCCGACACCGTGGTCTACTTCACCGGGATTACCGCAGAAATGAGTGACCGCGTGGGGCGAGTACAAAGTCGTCTGGAAACGGCCGAAGCCCGGCTGGATACCACCACCGACAGACTGGAGTCCGCAAAGGTCAGGCTGCCCCGCATTTACACCACCATCACCATTGCCGCCAATGTGGCCCTGCTGCTGATCGGCGTCGCCTTTGGCAGCCTGCTGCTGCACGGTTGGGTGCTGGCCAAAAACCCCGACCTGACGTTGAAGGAACTGGCTTCTGGTAAAAGTTCGGACACTGCCTGATTTTCCCAAAAGCTGTAGAACACGGATTTGCAGGATTTATGGATACAAGAGAATCCGTAAGTCCTGCCAATCCGTTGTTAAGGCAAAAAACCATGCCCAAATATAAAAGAGTCAAAGTTATTGTCAATCCTGCCGCCGGGAAGGACGAACCGATTTTGAACACGCTGAACGATGTCTTTCATCCACACGGCATCATCTGGGATGTGGGTATTACGCTGCAATTTGGCGATGCCACCCGCCTGGCTCAGGAAGCCGCCGCCAGCGGCCACTATGACCTGGTAGCCGCGTATGGCGGTGATGGTACGCAAATGGAGATTGCCAATGGGCTGCGCGGCAGCGGCGTGCCCCTGGCCATCCTGCCCGGCGGCACAGGCAACGCCATGGCCTTTGAGCTAAACATACCCATCGAATTACGCGCCGCCGCCGAATTGATCGTCACCAGTGAGAAGGTGAAAGCTATTGACCTGGCCAAAGCCAATGAAACCTACTTCATGCTGCGGCTCTATTCTGGCGTGGACGAGGAGCAAAAGACCAGCCGGGAACAAAAGGACAAATACGGCATCCTGGCTTACCCCCTTTCCGTCCTGGAGATGGGGCGGCAGCTAAACCATGCCAATTACCGCCTGACCATTGACGGCGAGGTGGTGGAAGAGCAGGGCGTGGCCTGTTTTGTACTCAATGCGGGCAGTATCGGCGGCGTCAGCCTGTCGTTTGACGCCGAGGTGGATGTGACCGATGGTTTCCTGGACGTGTTTATGATTGACGCCAGCCTTTCCACCGTGCGTTCGGCCCTGGGCCGCTTTTTGCGGCTGCCCACCGAGCAGGCCGGACTGCATTACTGGCGCGGCAAAGAGATTGTGATGGAAGTAGATCCGCCGCAAACCGTCTGGGTAGATGGGGAATTGTTAGGTAAGACGCCGCTGACGATTACGGCCGTGCCCGCCGCCGTGCAAATCGTCGTCCCGTAGGGCGATTTTGTTAGGGTCATTAGTTTTTCGCCATGACTACAGCGGATTAAGAAATGAACGGATTCCTCTCTGGAAATTTATCCGCTTATTTCTCCATCCGTTGTAGTCTTATGGGGATAGTGAAAACTTCGTGACACAATTGCTGTGGCCGGTCTCCAGACCGAGCCACCCGCCGGGCACGGTCTGGAGACCGGCCCGATCCCAGGGACAATGATCAAATTCCCACCGCAGGCCCCGCCCGCTTTTCATTTACTCGCCAAACCGACCGGCGCTATTTGCAACCTGGATTGTAAATACTGCTTTTTCCTGTCCAAAGAGATGCTCTACCCCGGCAGCCGCTTTCACATGGCGGACGAACTGCTGGAAACGTATATCCGGCAGTTATTGGAGGCACACGGCCGTGTGCCGGAAGTGACCATCGCCTGGCAAGGTGGTGAACCCACCCTCATGGGGCTGGACTTCTTCAAACGCGCCGTGGAACTGGCCGAAAAATACAAAAAGCCAGGGCAGCAAATCCTCCACACCATGCAAACCAACGGCACGAAGCTGGATGACGCCTGGTGCGCCTTTTTCAAAAAACACAACTTCCTGATCGGCCTCAGTGTGGACGGGCCGCGTGATATACACGATACCTACCGGGTAAACAAAGGGGGTGCGGGCAGCTTTGACCAGGTGATGCGCGGTTGGGAATACCTGCGCCAACATGGGGTAGACTTCAACATCCTCTGCACCGTTCACGCCGCTAATCAAGATCACCCTTTGGAGATCTACCGCTTTTTCCGCGATGAGTTGGGAGCGCAGTACATTCAGTTCATCCCCATTGTGGAGCGGGCCACGGCGCAATTTTTGCCGTTGGCGAATGTGGGTTGGAGTGAACGGCCGGGTGGGGAACGGCCGTTATACGTGCAATCCGGCAGCCTGGTGACAGAACGCTCGGTGGGTGGGGCACAGTACGGCCGTTTCCTCTGTGCTATTTTCGATGAATGGGTGCGTCGGGATGTGGGGCAGGTCTTTGTGCAGCTATTTGATACCACCCTGGGGGCACACGTCGGCCAATACAGCCTGTGCATCTTTTCCCCCACCTGCGGCAACGCCCTGGCCCTGGAACACAACGGCGATTTGTACTCGTGTGACCATTATGTGGAGCCGGATTATCTGCTGGGCAACATCCAGCAAACGCACATGATCGAACTGGTCGCCTCCGACAAGCAGCGGCAGTTTGGCCGGGATAAACAAGAGACGCTGCCCCGTTACTGCCGGGAATGTGAGGTGCGTTTTGCCTGCAACGGCGGCTGCCCCCGCAACCGCTTTATCCAAACGCCGGACGGTGAAGAGGGGCTAAATTACTTATGCGCCGGTTACAAGTTGTTTTTTAACCACACCCACCGCCCCATGCA
>CAADGU010000196.1 GCA_900696625.1 uncultured Chloroflexota bacterium
AAAAAAACGGCCGTAGACAATCTTGATCTCCGGGTGGCCGAAGGCGAATTTTATGGCTTTTTGGGGCCAAATGGGGCGGGTAAGTCTACGACCATTAACATGCTGGTGGGCTTGTTACGGCCGTCCGCCGGCCAATGTCTGATCACCGGCGTGGATATGTGGGCCAATCCGTTGGCGGCCAAAAAGCGGTTGGGTGTGCTGCCGGACGGCAACAACCTCTACCAGCGGCTCAGCGCCCGCGAGTTTGTCCGCTTTTCCGGCGTCATGTATGGCCTGGCCAAACAAGACGCCGCCCAGCGTACGGAAGAGCTGCTGGACTTGCTCGACCTGACGGACGACGCCGACAAGCTGATTGTGGATTATTCCCACGGGATGCGCAAAAAGACGGCGCTGGCGGCGGCCATTGTCCATAACCCGCGTGTTCTCTTTCTAGATGAGCCGTTTGAGGGCATTGACGCCATCTCCGGGCGCGTCATCCGCGACGTGCTGCGGCGGCTGCGCGAACGCGGCGCGACCATCTTTTTTACCTCGCACATTTTGGAAGTGGTGGAGCGGCTCTGTTCGCGGGTGGGGGTGATTGCCGACGGCCGTTTGGTGGCTGAAGGGTCAATGGATGAACTACGCACCCAGGCCCAACACGGGGCTGACGCCACGCTGGAAGATGTCTTCTTGCGCGCCGTTGGCGCGGCAGACGAAACCAGTACCGAAGGGCGGCTCTCCTGGCTGGGGAACCCGTAGACAGAGAAACAAAAAAGCCGCCAATCCATTGCCAGCGGCTTCTTTACTCTGCGTCTCCTGCCAGGGTAATGGCCTCATTCATAATCTGTGCGGCCATCGGCGGCAGCTCATCTACATAGCCTTGTTCAAGATTTATTACACGCTCACCCGTGATGGAATTACCGTCCACGTTTTGAAGCAGGTGTTCAGTCTGTTGAATGGCCCCTGAACTTAGATCAAATGTATAGATGCTTTGTGCGCCTTCAAAAATGCCGTTATTTATATTCACGACTGTTATCGGCGGTTCATATCTGGCCTTAAGGACAATACCGGTGGCATCAATCAGAAGCCACTCCTGACGAATCATCGTATCGTCTGGATTCAATTCAGCGACGGGTATCCCATCAATCTCACCGGTATTGCTGATGAATTCGAAAGGGAAATAATCTTCATAGCGATGATAAAACCAGCCCGACTTGCCCAAAACATTCGCCTGATATATCTCACCCAGGGCTTGCACCTGGGCAATTATTTTGGTCATGTCTGTCACTGGATTTTCAAGTGTGCCTAAACCAGCGCTAACCGGTTGTTCCTCGACAATAACAGCTACCGGCTGTGCCACTTCCACATCTGTAGCTCTGTTTATCACCTCTACAGGTTCATTGCCAGAGACAAATCTGCTGCTGTTGGCTGCTCTACCACTAAACTGGTAGCTGCAATTTGTTCATTGGCGCCTCCACCTATCGTATCACTGGCCTGCGCTGGTAGTAATAAAATAGCTAAAGTTTCCAAGACGACAACAAGCGTTAGCCCGACGCCCATTAAAATGTACTGAAATTTCCTTTGTATCATCAAAACTCTTTACACCCCGCTTATTTCTCTTTGACTGATGAAAAAGAAGATACCGCGAAGTTAAAATTCTCGCGGTATCTTCAATTTTCACATTGCCTTTTTCAAGAAACGAAAGCTATGTGCATCTCAAGGTGTATTGATCCTGATCTGATCCCACCAGAGTATTCTCCAATTGGTGCAGGTAAATCCTTGAACACACCTGTTGTTATAGTATAGGTCATCCCATGAGATGGTAGTGCTAAATCCGCCTATATAGACAAACATGCCTTTATTTGAATTTTGGTTTACATTAACAAACATTTGGTTTGCACTACTCGCCAGAGTCATGCGGACAGCGCCAGAATCACCTGAAAAGTTTGGTATGTAGGCGAAATAAGAAGGGGTGCTTCGAGTTGTGTTACCATGATACCAGCCGAAATGGGGCCATTATTATAGTCCCCAGACTGGGCAGCAAATTTGGCTTTGCCCCATAACAATAACTACAATTGTGTGATGTCAACCCACTTGAGTGGTGCAGGTGAGCGACATTATGCTCATCCCAATACGTTACAGCCGCCTGTACTGTGGCTGTGGTCAATACCAGGAATACGGTTATTACTAAAGCGATCAACATTTGTCTTAATTTGTCAGCCATTTTTATTTTCCTTGTATAAGCGTTTAGTACCTCAGGAGACCTGACAAGTTTTTGAACCTAAATGCCAGCTTGTACCTCTGTTAGCAAACCTGTCAGATCTGAACGCTACTTCCTTATAAAGCTATTTTCTCCCATATAGGGAAAGGCTTTGAGAGGTTTATGGTAAAGATTCACGGGTTCCAAAACCATCTGGCAAGCCAAAATAGTCATTAACAGATTTTTCCGTCAAGTTTTCAAAGAGAGCAGGGGAGATTTTTTCGGTGGCAATTGGAGCATCCAAAACAATATGGTCAAAGTAAATTTCCTCACGTATAAACTCGAACCCACTGTCAGAAAATCTTTCGATTTTCAAGACAATACCGGTCTGTTGATCTATCCATAACCTTTCTCTAAGTATTACTTGTCCAGAATCATCCGCTTTTTGCCAGTTAACACCCCATACCGGACGACCCAGTATTTCTGTTTCTTCGACTAGCGTATACTCGCCACGGCGTTGCGCCAGCCCGGTGGGAAAAACGAGTTCTGAAAGTGGCGAAGAAATAATGCTTGCTATAGGATGGGGATAAACAATAGGGACACCTTCGGTGTTGTTTTCGTGTACTGCTTGCAGGCTAGTCGGCAAAAGGTTCAAATCGCGCTCAACAAAGGTTGATGGTAGAGGCATACGTGTGAAAATTGCGCGTCCTATGTCTGCATCATACATAGTTTCGCCTGCATACACTTGCAGAAAATGTTCCCTCGCCTCTACAATAATGGTTTCGATTTTGATTATGTCAGGTGGTGCTAACAAAACTTCTACAACCATTCTTTGAGATTGTCCATCCTTTTCGTAATTACTTATGGTTGCTGTGCCTTGCAATGTTTTCCAGTTATTGTGGCTATTAAGCATCAACCCGACGATGTCAACATCTTCAGCGGGCAGTTCAGAGTTGAATAGGGTGAGTTGTATGTTTGCCGCCTGAACGTTGTGTAAAAGTTGGGGAATTAAGTCAAAATAGATCAACCCCGCGGCCATGATCAGGCCAGTCAGACTACCAATCAAGATATTTTTCTTAAACATATGGGTTTCCTTTTTCTTATAACTATTAACGCTTTGGCTGATCCCCAAACCGCTCCAGACAAGGGACATAGTCAGAGGGCCTGCCACGGGAGGGGTTTGGCGCGTACCCCAAAATTGATAATTCAAAGAGAGTGTAATGAGCAGGAGATGTATGGGCAAGAGAGGACTCTCCCGATTTGCCGGGAGGATGCTCCTGACTTTCGGGAGAGTCCTCCTTTTTAGGAGAGATACCCGGCAAGGGACAGCATCACTTTGGTTGGTTAAAAATTCTGGCTCTTTGGTATGAAACGTAAAACGTGAAACGTGATGTCTCTTTGGTCACGTTTCACCCTTCACGGGTTGTCAACCCCCTGAATTCCTGAAGACCCAAAATTCTATAGCATTCACTGCCTGAGCCTGAATCACTTCAAATCAATCCGGCGCTGTACAGATTTGGAGAGTTTGCCCATGTTGACGACCTGGGGGTAGCTGGTTATATTTTACGGTCAGTGCGTGATGAAGTTGAGTGATGTTTAGTTATTGGTGTGGCGGGGCCATCGCTGTGCCATACCCGGAGGAGCAAAAATGAATAGTCCCCTGTGCACATTAGTAGCAGATAAAAATACGCTCACCTTTTATGGTTTGCCGCAGATATGGGATGAGGGGCAATATGACTTGCTGCCGAATTTTGCCAGATCATATCAGGAGGCGTATGATTACTGTCGTGAGCATACGCCGGATGTGTTGGTGCTGGCAGGGCAATTGGTACGTCCGTATCCTGAGGCAGTTATCGGCCGTTTCCGTCAAGATTTTCCCACCATGCGTATCGTTTTCGTGGATGATAGTGGTAAGGATCATGAAGCCCTGTACAACCTTTTAATGAGTCTGAGGATTACCGGTTTTTTGCGCCACGACGATCCGTTAGCCATGTGGCAGCATTGTTTTCGTGTGATTGCTCATGGGGGCGTGTATATTCGGGAATTCCAATCAGTTAATTCGCCACCCAATCCTCCGGTTTTTAACCCTACCATATTAACAGAATTGTCTGACCGAGAAACAGAACTTCTGCAATGTCTACAAAAAGGTCTGAATAATCGGGAGATAGGGATTCAAATGGGCCTGAGTGAGGCGACAGTGCGTAATTGTCTGACGGCTCTTTATATCAAATTGGGCATAAGCGGGCGTACACAAGCGGCTCTCTGGGCCTTGCAAGCAGGTATTCAGGGGAATGATGAAGACGGTAACGATTTCTGACCGGGGAACCAATAGATGGTAATCGGTGAACGGTAATCGGTAATCAGTACCGATTACCGATTACCGATTACCGATTACCGGCAATGAACGATCTCACCATCAACGACCGCGATCAATTAAGTACGCTCTGGCGGCTGCGGGGCAAGCTGACCTGGCGGCAGTTTGGCCGGGAGCGGGGGCGCATTATTGGCGCCGCTTTTGTTGTTTTCTTTTTTGGGCCCATGATTCTGGCGGCGGCGTTTGGCACGGCCGTTGGCTACCGCCGCCTGCCCGACCAGTGGCCCACCGCCTTACTGGGCGGGGTGCTGACCCTGCTCTGGATCATCTGGCTGGTGTTTCCCATCGTCTTTGCCTCCATTAACGAAGGCGCAGACATTACCTTGCTGCTGACCTACCCCATCCGGCGGCGCACCCTCATCGCCAGCATCCTGCTAGGCACTTTGTTTGATTATCCTACCTACCTGATGCTGCCCCTGTTCCTGGCGGTGATTGTGGGTTTTGGGCTGACGTTTAGTTTCACGGCCGTCGTTGTCCTGGCGGCTATCGTGTTAAGTTATGGGCATCTGGTGGTGATCGGGCAGTTTGTGGGCACGGCCGTGGGCGGCCTGATGAAGAGCCGCCGCCTGCGGGATATTGTGATTGTGATCGCCTCCACCGTTGGCGGCCTGTGTTACTTCATCAACATCGGCATCCAGCGCCTCATTGGTGACACATTCAGTAATATGAGCGAAGCGCAGGTCGAGGCTATGCGGCAATGGCAGCCGCTGAACATTCTGCAATGGCTGCCCCCTGGCGCTACCGCCAAAGCCATTGAACGGTCCGTGAACGGTGATTGGCTGGCGGCCCTGGCCTGGCTGCTCTATTCGCTGGCCTGGCTGGTGCTCCTCACCTGGGCCTGGTACAAACTGCTGGTACGCCTGACCACCGGCGAAGGCTATCTGGCCTTTACCCGCCCCCGTGAAGAAGTGCGCCAGAAAGCGCAAAAGACGGAAAGACGAGAACGAAACTGGTTGGGCTGGCTGCCGGAGGATGTGGCCATGGTAGCGGCCAATGAGTTCAAATTTATCTGGCGCATCCCACAGCGACGGGTGGGCATTATCCAGGGCATCTTTATGCCCGTCTTTTTTATGGGCGCCTTTTTCCTGAGTGGGGATTCCAGCCGGGCCAATTTCGGCGGCGGCCTGCCCTCGGCGGTCGGTTTGGGATTGCCGCTGTACGCGCTGTTCTTGTTCTGGGCCAACACCCAAAATATGCTCGCCTGGGAAGGGCGCGGCCTGCCCACCTTGCTGCTCACGCCCACGCCCCGCGAGCGCATCTTCTGGGGGAAAGGTCTGGCATTGTATACGGTCACGCTGCTGCCGATTCTCTTCTTTGGTGGTCTGACTGTGTTTTTGCAGCGGGATTGGGTCAGCGTGGCTGGGGCGCTGTCGGCATTGATTATGGGGGTGACGACGGTGGCGGTCACGGCCGTGTCCTCCGTCCTCTTCCCCATCCCCATTGCCCTGGAAGCACGGCGCAATCGCGGCCTGTTCCAATCCGGCGGCGACACCAAAACCGGCTGCGCCTACATTACTCTGGTGCCATTAGCCGTCTTCATTTTTAGCTTGCCGGTGGCGCTGCCCCTGGGGTTTGCCTATGGCTTCAAATTGCCCTGGCTGGCCTTTGTGGGGCTGGCTTTCAGCCTGGCTTATGCCCTGGTCATTTTTTGGGGTGGCTGCCGCATGGCGGGCAATTTGCTGCTGGCGCGGGAGCCGGAACTGGTGGCGAAGATGAAATTGCCGGATGAAGCGTGACGTGTGACGTGTGACGTGTGACGTGTGACGTGTGACGTGTGAGCCTGTCACGCATCACGCAAGGGGCCAATCTACCACAAAGGTGTGCCAGCGGCGGGTCACGGCCGTTGCCATAAAAAACCTCCTTAAAACGCCACCGATTACCGTTAACCGATTACCGATTACCGCCTCACGAACGGCCGTACACCGGCACTGCTGCCCCTGTAACCGCCCGCGCGGCGTCCGAGGCCAGGAAGAGGATCACATCGGCCAGGGCTTCGGGGGCCACCCATTTGTCAAAGCTGGCTTTGGGCATAGCGGTGCGGTTTTGCGGCGTGTCTATCGTCCCCGGCAGGATGCAGTTGACGGTGATGCCCTTGTCTTTCAACTCCGCTGCCATGCTTTCCGTCAGGCGGATGACGGCGCTTTTGGAAACGGTGTAGGCGGCCATGTTGGCTTTGCCTTCCAGCGCCGCCCGTGCGGCGACGCTGATAATTTTGCCACTGCCCTGGCTCAGCATGTGGGGGATGATGGCCCGGCTCACCAGGAAGATGGAGCGGGCATTGAGGTTGAGCATGAATTCCCAGTCGGCGAGGGGTGTTTCGTGGACGGCCGTGCCCATCTTGAACCCCCCGGCAATGTTGCATAGGATGTCTACACGGCCGTAGCGGTTCAGGATGGCGGTGGTCATGTGGGTCACGGCCGTTTCCTCCGTCACATCCACCCCACCCACCAGCAATACCCGCGCCGGGTCCAGACTGCCAAATAGTTGTGGCAGGCGGTCTGGCCGGTTATCCACCAGCGCCAGCGACGCGCCGGCATCATAAAATGCCCGCACCGCTGCTTCGCCCAGGTTTCCCGCCGCCCCGGTAATCAATACCACTTGATTGGTAAAATCAAACATGACTGCCTCCTCTGAAAATTATGAATTATGAAGGATGAATTATGAATTTTCGTTCATCACTTCACTGCGTTCAGCGCAAGCTGTGGTGGGCTGTAACCCGCATTGTCTCCTTATAATTGACAAGGTGTGATAAAGTTTACAGGCGCGGCGGCGTCTTTGCTAATGACAGATATGACGCGATTTGAAAAATCGCGCTACGCAGGAGGTAAACATGGCCTTATTCCCGGTGCTGGATGGTTTTGAACCGACCCGCCAGACGTTACATTTATACAGCCAGGCGGTGGGCGTTGCGCCCCGCGCTCATGGCATTGCCCATCCGAAATGGTGGCACATCAGTTTGAAGGTGAGGCCAGATGGGCTGGTGACGGATACTGTGCCTTTGCCGGATGGCGGCATTCTGGCGCTGCGGCTGGATTTGCGCCTGCACCAGATTGTGCTGGAAACCAGCCAGGGAGATGTGCGTTCGTTTAGCATGGCGGCGGGCCTGACGGGCACGGAGATGGGGGAGGTGGTGATCACGGCCGTTGCCGAATTTGGCCTTACCGGTGAATTTGCCCGCGCTAAATTTGAAAACGACGATCCCCGCATCTATGACCCCGACCAGGCGCGGCGCTACTTTGACCTGCTGGTAGAAATAGACCGCATTTTCAAAACGCACAAGGCATCCCTCAAGGGAGAAACCGGGCCGGTGCAGGTGTGGCCGCATGGTTTTGACCTGGCCTTTGAATGGTTCGGCGCCCGCACTGTAACCCAGGAAGAGCATGGTAAAGTACAGGAGTTTCCCGCCCAACTCAACCTGGGTTTTTACCCCGGTAATGCCGACACGCCCCCCTATTTTTACTCCAATCCCTTCCCCTTTGCCGCCGATAAGCTGCTGGATAAACCGCTGCCGCATGGGGCGCGTTGGCACACGGAAGGCTGGCAGGGTGCGCTGCTGCCCTATGCCGCGTTGGTGAATGACGCCAACGCGGAGAAAAACCTGCTGGAATTTGCCCGGGCCGTCTATAACCTGGCCGTGCCCACGCTGTTATAATGGTCTATTGCATAGATGGGGCGGTTGGGTGATACTTCACTTCACCCAATTTTTGTAACGGAGAGCAACATGCCCAAGTTATCGCCTCTTACCCCATTGCCGCCTGACAAATTACGCCATTTTTGTGACGCCGCCCAGTTTGAATTTGAGACAACGGCCGTCCTGCAACCCCGCACCCACATCATCGGCCAACCACGCGGCACCCGCGCCATCGAGTTTGGCATCAGCATCCATAGCCAGGGGTACAACATCTTTGTGCTGGGGGCTACCGGTACGGGGCGGGCCACCGCCATTGAACATTTCCTGCGCGAACAGGCCAACGGCCAGACCACCCCACCCGACTGGGTTTATGTGCATAACTTTACCGTGCCCTACCAACCCCGCGCCATCTCCCTGCCCGCCGGTGAAGGCGCCCGTTTTCAAGCGCGTATGGCTAAATTGATCAGCGACATCAGCCAGGATTTGCCGCAGGCATTTGAAGCCGAAGCGTACCAGAACGCAATTGCCGCCATGCAGCAAGAACTGGAAGAAGCGCAAAACAAATTGCTGCAAACAGTGGGCGAACAGGCGGAAAAGGATGGCTTCGCTCTGGTGCAAACGCCGTCTAGTTTTGTGATCGCCCTGGTGACCGACGGCCGTCAGCTCTCCCCCCAGGAAATCGCCCAACTGATGCAGCAGTTGACGCCCGACCAACGCGCCGCGCTGGAAACCGCCCACCAGGCGCTGGCGGAAAAACTGGCCGACGTGATACACCAGGTGCGGCAAATGGAAATGACCGCACGGCGGCGCATGAAGGAGATTGACCGCGAAGTGGCCGCCGCCGCCGTACAGCACCATTTTGTGGATATGCTGGAAAGTTACAAAGATGATGAGGAGATGCAGCTTTACCTGACGGAACTGCACCAGGATGTGTTGGCCCAGATTGATGATTTTGTGCCGCCGGTGGACAGTGAAAATACCGGGGAGATTGACCTGCGCCGCTATGAGGTGAATCTATTTGTGAACAACGGCGGCGCCGAGGGTGGGCGCACCAATGGGGCGCCGGTCATCCGCGAAACCAATCCTACTTTTCATAGCCTGTTTGGGCGTATTGAGTATGAATTGCAGGCCGGGCTGGTGACCACGCATTTCACCAATATCAAATGCGGCAGCCTGCACCAGGCCAATGGCGGTTATCTGATTCTCAACGCCAGCGACTTTTACCGCAATCCGGGGGCGTGGGAGGCGCTGAAACGGGCGCTAAAAGACGGCAAAATTTACGCGCAGCCGCCGACCATGTTGGAACCAGGCCAGGTGATGGCGAAATCATTAGACCCGGAACCCATTCCGCTGAACGTCAAAATCATCCTGGTGGGCAGCCTGCCCCTTTACTATTCTCTCTACCAGACCGATGAGGATTTTGCCCAACTGTTCAAGGTGCGCGCCGATTTTGACATTGAAATGCCCCGCAACCCGGAGACAATGGCCGAGTATGCCGCCTTTATTGCCGGGCGCTGCCAGGAGGAAGGATTACGCCATTTTGACCGCACGGCCGTTGCCAAAGTGGTTGAACATGGCTCCCGCCTGGCCGAACATCAACACAAACTTAGCACCCGTTTTGGCGAGGTCGCCGACCTGGTGCGGGAAGCAAGTTATTGGGCGGGGATGCATGGCGAAGCGGCTTCGGGCCGCACACTCACCACCGCCGCCGACGTGCAGCAGGCATTAGACGAACGCATTTACCGCGCCAGCCGCGCCGAGGAGTACGCCTTCCAGGAAATGCTCGATGGCGTCATCTTCATTGCCACCGAGGGCAGCGTAGTGGGGCAGGTGAATGGCTTGTCGGTCATTGATTTAGGGGATTATGCCTTTGGGCAGCCGGGGCGCATCACCGCCCGCACCTACATGGGTGATGACGGCATCACCCACATTGAACGGGAAACGGAAATGTCTGGCCCGCTGCATGAAAAAGGGGTGCTGACGCTGCAAGGCTACCTGGGCGGCACCTATGCCCAGGAGCAGCCGCTCTCCCTGAGCGCCAGCATTACCTTTGAGCAAAATTACGCCGGGGTGGAAGGCGACAGCGCCGCTTCGACGGAACTGTTTGCCTTGCTGTCCAGCCTGAGCAATATTCCGCTGCGGCAAGATATTGGCGTCACCGGCTCGGTGAACCAGCGTGGCGAAATTCAGCCCATTGGGGGGGTGAATGAGAAGATTGAGGGCTTTTTCCGGCTGTGCCAGAAACGGGGCTTAACGGGCAGCCAGGGAGTGGTGATTCCGGCCAGTAATGGGGATCATTTGATGCTGCATGAGGATGTGGTCACGGCCGTAGCCGAAGGCAAATTCCACATCTGGCCCATCACCACCATAGACCAGGGCATTGAACTGCTGACCGGCGTACCGGCCGGCGAACGCAATGGCGACGGCAGCTACCCCGCCGGCACCGTCCACCATGCCGTGCAAACCCGTCTGCGCCAGTTAGCCGAAGAACTGACCAAATTTGGGGACAGCGACGAGTAACTGGTAGATCAGCGGACAAAAACGGCGTCTATTTTGAATCTCATGCTGGTAGCAATTCAACGGCCGTCACTTCTTCATATAAGAAGTTAGGGCAAAAATCGTAGCCATTCGGCCAGGCAATACCCCCGCCACTTTCAATTTGGACCTGACGGAAGTAGTTGATGTCCTCTAGTGCAGCGGAGATACCATTGCCGATATACGGCCGTAAATCCACCACCTTTACCACACCATCCTCAAATGTAAGCTGCAAACTGTAATCGGAAACTGTAAGAACCGAGGCCATCTTATGATGCATTATCCTTGCCCTCATCCATTTATGGGAAATACCTGTAAATGTCTTTGCGGTGCAGGATTCTAACAAATACAACCTCATTACCCGCAACCTCTATTCCTATCCGATATTCTTTGAGTCGAATCCGATAGAAAGTTTCATAGCCTTGCATCTTTTTCAGATGATGTACATCGTTCAAGACATCGGCTGCTTTTACGGCATCAATGGTTTCCTGAATTTGAAGCAGCAACGATTTGTCCTTAATGCGCTTTAAGTCTCGTGCAAAACTGGATTCAAAAACGACCTTCATGCCTGTCCTGCCAAAATAGCCCTGATTTCATCTTCACTAACGAGATCGTTTTGGCGACCTTCGCGGATAGCATTCGCCAGACCAATTTCTTCCATGGCTTCAAGTACAAGCTCATAGAAGTCGGAACGCTTTTCTTGTAATAGTTCAAGCAGAACTTCTCTTAGTAATTCCTTCGTTTGTTTTTCGTTAACTGTAAGTTCCATATTGTTTTGCACTCCTTTACTCTCGATCATAATCCGCGTTGGCGCATAAAATCAGCAAACACAGTGAGAACATAGTCTAACATAACTGGCGTCAGTTTGGGGTAGACGCCAATCCAGAACGTCTGGTTCATCACCGTGTCCGTGTTGGTCAGGTCGCCCACCACGCGGTAGGGCACGTTTTGGTAAGCGGGCTGGCGGGTAATGTTGCCGCTGAACAGCAGCCGGGTAGCAATCCGCCGCTCGTCCAGATAGCGTACCAGTTCATTGCGGCTAAAGGGAGCGCCGTCACGCACCGTCAGCAAAAAGCCAAACCAGCTGGGCTGGCTGCCGGGGGTCGCCTGGGGCAGGATGAAAAATTCTTCATACGGTTTCAGGCCATCGTAGAGATGCTGCCAGTTGCGCTGGCGCAGGGCGGTGAAGTGGGGCAGCTTTTGTAATTGGGCCACGCCCACCGCCGCCTGCATGTCGGTCATTTTCAGGTTGTAGCCGATGTGGGAGTAGATGTATTTATGGTCATAGCCGCAGGGCAGGTCGCCTAGCTGCCAGTCAAACCGTTTGCCGCAGGTGTTGGCTACGCCGGTAGCGCACCAGCAGTCGCGCCCCCAATCGCGGAACGATTCGACGATCTTTTTCAACTGGGGCCGGGAGGTCAACACACAGCCGCCTTCGCCCATGGTGATGTGGTGGGCGGGGTAGAAGCTGACGGTAGCCAGATGCCCAAAGGAGCCGGTGGCACGGCCGTGATACAACGACCCCACCGCGTCACAATTATCCTCAATCAGCCACAGGTTG
>CAADGU010000197.1 GCA_900696625.1 uncultured Chloroflexota bacterium
CCGGCATTCCCGTGCAAACGATAGCCGTCAACGGGGAAACGGTGACGCTGGTGGCGCTACCGCTCATCCTGGCCCAGTTCCATGAAGAAGGGAAACGGCCGTCAGCCGAGACCACCCACGAACTGTTGCAGGCCACCCAGATTTACAACCCCATCCCCACCGACCAGGCAGAACTCTATGCCCATGCGCTGGAAGAGGAATATGCCCGCTATTGGCAGGGCGTGACCAGCCAATCACTCGTCACTCGTCACTCGTCAGTGATACGTGACGAGTGATGTGTGACCAACGCATCACGCATTACGGAGGAGATAAGCAAATGAGCCGCACGGCCGTATACCACACCACCGTCAATTGGAAAGGGGAACATTGGGGGCACATTGTCATGGGCAATGGGCCGGAGATGGATTTCTCTGCGCCGCCGGACGCGCAAGGGCACGCGGGTGTATTCACGCCCGAAGATGCCTTTGTGGCCGCCGCCAACACCTGCATCATGATGATGTTCATCTGGGCGGCGGAGCGGTTTAAGCTGCCCCTGCTCTCTTACGCATGCCGGGCCGAAGGTACCAAGCTGATTGAGCTAGACCGGACGGAGATATTTACCCACCTGCGCTTTTACCCGGTGATACGGGTGGCGGCAGAGGGGGTGGACACGGCCGTGATGGAAGCCCGTGTCCGCCGCGCCCTGCAATCGGCCCAAAAATACAGCCTGGTCGCCAATTCGGTGAAATCCGAAATCATCATCGAGCCAACCATTGAAATTGTGTAAACGTTTGTAGTAGGCACTTTAGTGCCGTCAATAGGCGATAAATCGCCTACTACGAACCGGAGGAGACAATCATGTTAACCATTAAAGTGCTAGGCCCTGGCTGCGCCAACTGCCAACAGGTGGAAGCAGTAGCCAAACAAGCCGTGCGGATGCTGGGCCAACCGGCCCACATCGAGAAAGTAACTGACCGTAGCCAGATCATGGCTTACCATCTGCTGGCCACGCCGGGGTTGGTGATCAATGAAAAAGTGGTATCGGCCGGGCGCATCCCCACCGAAGCCGAGGTGACCACCTGGCTGGCCGACGCCCTGGAAACTGTGTGAAAAGAGAGGCCGACATGACCGATTACATAGCCTACCATGCCCACCTGGAAGAGCGGCTGGGCCAATTGGGACGGGAACTCAGCGGCTCCATGGCCGGTTTTGCCCGCCTGCACCGCAAGGCGGTGGAAGACGGCGCGCTAAGCGGCAAGGTGAAGGAGTTAATGGCTCTGGCCATTAGCATCGTTGTCCATTGTGATGGCTGCATTGCCTACCATACCCACGACGCCGTTAAAGCTGGCGCTACGCGGGCCGAGCTGCTGGAAACCATCGGCGTCGCCGTCTTGATGGCCGGCGGGCCGGGATCCATTTATGCCGTACACGCCCTGGATGCTATCGAGCAATTTCTACCGGCAGAATCCGACGCGTGATGTATCTAAACGGGATTGCCCTGACGCATACGTATCCCTGTCTGGCCGAACCGGGCAAAATCATCGTGGATGGCAAACCGTCCCGGTCGCTGGCAGAGGCGATACCGTACCTGGCGACGCTGCCGGGGGTGGTTGCCTACAACCCGGACGCGCCCACGCTGACCTTTCGTCGCCAGCCGGGATTTATGACGCTGTATGCCCACCGGGTAACAATTACCCAGGTGTGCAATGCCGATGAAGGGCTGGAACTGCTGGCGGCGCTCGCCGAAGCGATCAACGCCACCTGGGAACACCGGCAGGAACTGACGGCCGTGACCCACCACCGCCGCCGCCCCCGCCCTCTGGACATCTATGCCCTGCTGCCGCAAACGAATTGTAAACAGTGCGGCGAAGCCACCTGCATGGCCTTTGCTTTTGGCCTGATCCAGCAAAACCGCACCCTGGCCGAATGTCCGGCGCTGATTCAAGACCCGGCTTTTGCCAGTCGGCGGGATACGTTGGCGGGCATGTTTTAGAAGAAGCTCAACTTTCCCCACAAGTAAAACTTCCCTGCCAGATAAGGCGGCACAGTCTGGAGAGCAGCCCTTCGGGACTGAGATACGGCCGCAGAGAGAGGCTTGTGATGCGACGACTGATTATTTTGTTATGGATTATTCCTGCTGCTGGTGAGTGTGGAAACGGCCGTGTCCCATAAGTAATGAGCGGCCAAAATTCCGGACAATGTGCCCGCCATCATCCTGATAAGATGACAGATGTCACTCATCATGCGGGTCGTTACCAACCATAATTCAACAATGGTTGAACAGGTGATGATATGAATAGCAAAGCAACACTCTGGGGGGAAGTTGATGAACAAGGACGCCTCATCTTCCCCCCGGAGATGGCGACACAATTTGGTTTGCAGCCCGGCGCTAAATTTCGTCTGGAGCCGGATGGCAACCGCATTCAGATGCACCGCCCGGTGACGCACCTGACGAAGGTGTACATTGAGCCAACCGATCAGTGTAACATCACCTGCCGCACCTGCATTCGCAATGCCTGGAATGAAA
>CAADGU010000198.1 GCA_900696625.1 uncultured Chloroflexota bacterium
ACCAGAGTACCTGGCCCATCGTGCGACTGACTTGGGCATTGTCAAACAAAAGCGAAAAAACCGGATGAGTGTGTTTGAATTATGGCCCTTGACAATTGCCTCAAACCCTTAACTTGTAGCCTATGTACTAAGCCAACATAATGACATCCATCACGCCATAACGATGATTTCTCACCTTCCCCCGTGATGTTGCCACTGTCTATACTTGGGCGTAATATGAGACCGGATGGTTTGGTGTGTGGCAAGGCGTAACGGCCGTAACCAGACCATTCTTTAACAGACACATAATGCTGTTTGCCAAAATTAACATGATCACGCCATGTTAAAGTATAATCCTGACCATTCCCTGTGTTTAGAGCAGATGGGAGTAAACTGATTGTTATGACGACAACCCCACCATCCGCATTACCCTATGATCTCGGCCCAGATGATTCATCTAATTCTCGCTCTCTTGCTGCCAAAGAGACGATACCCGGTGGACAAAGGGAAGTGAAGTGGAAAGTGGTGGCGGAAACAGCGGGTATTACCAACGCCATCATTATTGGTGGTCGTCTGCAAAGTGAAGACATTCCCACCCG
The DNA here is from genome assembly GCA_900696625.1 of uncultured Chloroflexota bacterium. Taxonomy (GTDB): domain Bacteria; phylum Chloroflexota; class Anaerolineae; order Promineifilales; family Promineifilaceae; genus CAADGU01. Next base: position 579 of record CAADGU010000198.1, read on the forward strand.
CGTCTGGCAAGAGAGCGCCGGTCAGGCGTTTGGCCTCACCGTCGGGCTGCTAGGCACAGGTTACGTGGCCGTCCCGGCCGAATACGAGGCGCGGGCGCTGGAAATTTTAGCAACGGATGAGAGTGAATTGGTAGATGAGGAAGATTGGCAATCAGGTTCGTAGGGCGATTTGCCAAATCGCCCTACCAATGAAAGGAGTAAAAAATGGCTGACACAACCTGGACAAATCAAGGCGATGTTTTGACCGGTGCAAAAAATAGCCGTCTGAAATTTATTGTGGGCGGCGTTGTTCTCTTTGCGGCCATCATTTTTCTGGTGGTAAACGCGATGAGCGGCAACACGCAGCTTTACAAAACGGTAGACGAGTTTTATGCCGACCAGAGCCGGCTGACCGGGCGCGATTTGCGCGTGGCCGGTTGGGTGGTGGGAGATACGGTGCTGTTCACTCAGATAGACGCTACCACCACCCGCCTGGAATTTGACATTGTAGATGACCTGAGCGACCCCAATGCGCCCCGGCTGCATGTGGTGGCGATGAATGAACCGAAACCGGACTTGCTGCAAGACCAGGCGCAGGCATTGGTAGAAGGCAGCGCCGGTGAGGATGGCATTTTCTATGCCAATCCGGGTGGCCTGCTGCTGAAATGTCCCACCCGCTATGAAGAAATGGATCCGGCGCTGCATAATCCGAATCCGTAAACCGTAAACCCTGATGCGTGAATCGTGGACTCCTGCCTTGTTCATAATTCATAATTGGTAATTTCCTATGATTCCTGATCTTGGTTATATCGCGTTGGGCTTTGCTTTTGGCACGGCCGTGTACGCTGCTGTTGCCGCCTGGTATGGTCATCGTACCGACCAGCCGCGTTGGGTAGAAAGCGCCCGCAATGCCACCATTATCACCCTGCCATTGGTGGCTCTGGCTTGCTTTTTGTTGATTGTTTCCCTGCTGCGCAGTGACTTTTCGGTGGAATATGTCTGGCGCGTTAGCAGCCGGGGCATGCCGGACTACCTCAAAGTGACCGCGTTGTGGGGTGGGCAGGCCGGGTCGTTACTCTTTTGGAATTTCCTGCTGGCCGTGTTTACGGCCGCAGCCATGATGCGCAACTGGCGACGCCAGCGGGAACTGATGGCTTATGCCATCATGGTTGCCAGTTTCACCCAGATATTTTTTCTGGGCCTTTCACTTTTTATAGAAAATCCCTTTACCCGGCTGGCATTTGTGCCCCCCGATGGCAATGGGCTGAATCCACTGCTGCGCCATCCCGGCATGATTATCCATCCGCCAATGCTCTATCTGGGCTTTGTCGGTTTCACCATCCCCTATGCTTTTGGCATGGCGGCGCTCATGTCTGGCAAACTGGATGATACCTGGATTCGCCTGACGCGACGCTGGACGTTGGTTGCCTGGTTGTTCCTGAGCCTGGGGCTGATTCTGGGTGGCCGTTGGGCGTATGATGTGTTGGGCTGGGGCGGCTATTGGGCCTGGGACCCTGTGGAAAACGCTTCGTTCATGCCCTGGCTGGCAGGTACGGCTTTTCTCCATTCGGTGATGATTCAAGAAAAGCGGGATATGTTCAAAATGTGGAACATGTCTCTGATTGTGTTGACATACTGTCTGGTTATATCCGGCACATTTATTGTGCGCAGCGGCGTCATTTCCTCGGTACATTCTTTCGCCCAATCGGCCATCGGCCCGCTGTTTTTTGGCTTCATTGCCATCATGTTTGTCTTCTCCGTGTATTGGCTGAGCAAACGGCACGAAGCGCTGAAGTCAGAAAATCACCTCAACTCGTTCCTCTCCCGCGAGGCTGCATTTCTGTACAACAACTTCCTGATCCTGGCAATTCTGGCGGTTGTATTTCTGTTTACCTATTACCCCATCTTTTCAGAACTTATTACGGGTGAAAAGGGGTTTGTGGGGCCGCCGGTATATGAGCAAGCAACCGGCCCGCTTTTTGGGGTGTTGGTGCTGCTGATGGGCGTGGCGCCCTTGACGATGTGGTACCGTACCAGTGCGCAGCGTATTGGCATGGGGGTGCGCTGGCCGGCGTTGGCGGCGCTCATTTTTATTGGTGTGTTGATTGTCCTGGGCATCCGTGACTGGCGGGCGCTGCTGGGTCTGTGGATTGTCTCCTTTGCGGCCATTCTGACCTTGCTGGAGTTCTGGAAAGGGACGCGGGGACGGATGAAGGCCAAAGGCGAACCGCCCTGGACGGCTTTTGCTACGTTGATGGGACGTAACCGGCGGCGATATGGTGGTTACTGGATTCACATGGGCGTTATAGTCATGGCCTTTGGCATTATTGGCATGGAACTGTTCCAGGAGCAGACGCAAATTCGCCTGACCGTTGGCGACACCCTCTCGTTAGGGCGCTATGAGATGCAATTCCTGGGGGCTACCCGTTTTCCAGGGCCGGATGATTTGCTGATCACGCAGGCGACGGTGGATGTGTATGACAACGGCCGTTACGTCGGCCAATACTACCCCCGCACCGAACTGTACACCCGTACCAACCAGCCCATGACCATCCCCGATGCCCGCTCCACTATCAGCGAGGATTTTTACATCCTGATGATTAACTGGGAACCAACATCTTCTGATCAGGCAACCTTCCGGGTGTATCTGAACCCGTTGGTGAACTGGGTGTGGGCCGGTGGCATCATCTTCGTTATTGGCACCCTTATCGCTGCCTGGCCAGATCGAAAGGAAGAACTGGTCACAGTTTCCCGGCCACACCAGACGGTGTTGGCTGGAGGCGATTAGGTGTTCAGGTGTCAGGTGATGAGGTGATGAAGTGAAAGACCGATTACGAATTACCGATTACGGATTACCGATTACGGATTACCGATTACGGATTACGTTTTGCGGCCTCCTGCTCACGCTGCTCTTCTTCACGGCCGGTGTGGTCGTGGCGCAAACGGGGGAAGTGACCGATGATGAGGTCAACGCCGTGGCGAAAGATTTATTCTGCCCGGTATGTGAAAGTACACCGCTGGATGTGTGCCCGACAAAGGCTTGCGCTGATTGGCGGGAATTGATCCGCACGCAGTTAGCCGAAGGCAAAACCAGAACCGAAATTCATGACTATTTTGCCCGGCAGTATGGCGATGGGGTGCTGGCCGACCCGCCGAAACGAGGGTTTAGCTTGATATTATGGGCGCTGCCGGTAATAGGCGTAGCCATCGGTGGTGTGTTGTTTGTACGCTATGTACGCAACCTGCGGCGGGAAGGGGATGTGGTGGCGGCAACGGCCGTTGTCCCCGCCAACCCATCCCCTGCTTCAGCGGCATCAGTCCCCCAACCGGCAACACCCTTAGAAGCCAGCGGCGACTATGTTTCTCGTGTTGAGGAAGAACTGCTGGCGCGAAAATAGTGTGAGGTATAAAGATGACCGATACGATGAAAGTGTCTGAAATTGAACCCACTGAACTGGCCCCCGCCATGGAAACAACGGGTAAACGGGGTATTCGTTGGACGGCCGTGGCCATGTGGGCCGTGGCGTTGGGTGTTTTGGCGCTGTTGGGATGGGGTCTGATCAAAGCCAACGCCCCCCGCCCCGAAGTGGGTGAAGTGGCCCCCAATTTTACAGTGGAGTTCTTCACCGGCTATGAGTGGCAGGGCGAATCCTCAGTGGCTTTGGATGACCTGAGAGGCAAGGTGGTGGTGCTGAACTTCTGGGCTTCCTGGTGTGTCGAGTGCCGCTATGAAGCGGATGTGCTGGAAAATGCTTCGCGCCAATATGCGCCCGATGAGGTGGTTTTCCTGGGTGTGGCCTATGCCGACGTAGAGCCAAATTCGCTGGCGTATATGCAAGAGTTCGGCGTCTCTTACCCCCACGCGCCAGATTTGGGTACCAGAATTTCTAACAGCTACGAAATTACCGGCGTGCCGGAAACATTTGTGATTGGGCCGGATGGCAAGATCGTCTATGTCCACATTGGGCCAATTAACCAGACGACCCTGAACCGCGTTATAGCCCAGGCAATGGAAGGGGGATCATGACCACAGGTTCTATTTTGTTAGGGGCCGCCGTGCTGCTGTTGGTGGTTTTATTTGTGGCCCGGCCATTGCTCCAGCGCGCCCCGGTTACACCCTTACCGCGTACCAGCCGCCAGCGGCTGCTGGCCCAAAAAGAAGCGCTGTTGGCCGAAATTTCGTCGTTAGATTTTGATTATGAGACAGGCAAACTGCCGCCGGAACTGTACCAACACCAGCGCGCCGCTATGGTGGCTGAGGCGGCCGCCATCCTGGAACAGCTAGACAGCTTGCCACAGGTGGTCATTGCGGATGCCGAAATCGAGGCTGCCATTGCCCAACTGCGCGGACAGACGCCTGCTGTGCCGGTGGTTACGCCCCCTGTGGCTGTCTCCGTTTCCGGGAATGGGAATGGTCACGGCCGTTTCTGTACCCAGTGCGGCTCAACCATAGACCCCAATGACAAGTTCTGCGCCCATTGCGGTTCTAAAATAACACCACCCGCCGTGAAACCGGCATAATGAAGCTGGAGACCTGACAGGTTTCCAAAAACCTGTCAGGTCTGAACGGCTACCAAAATTCAAAAGAGCCATTTGATGAAGTTGATTAGACTCCTACTTGTTATTCTCCTTCTGGTATTTTTAACTGTACTCACCCTCAATAGGCCTACCGTCGCCCAAGAGCCGGTGCTGCCGATTGCCCCGCCGGATGCGGAAGCGGGGCTGGCAATTTACAACGAACGGTGCGTAGTCTGCCACGGGCCGTTGGGCGCAGGCGACGGCGAACAGGCGTTGGCTGCCGGGTTGGAGCCGCGTAATTTTACCGACCCGGCCTACCACCTGGCTGCCGAACCGCAGCAAATGTTTGACGTCATCACCAACGGCAGCATGGTGAATGGTATGCCACCTTTTGGTCCGGTTTCTTCCAACCCACTCAATGAGGGCGAAATCTGGGATCTGATCGCCGCCGTCTACAGCTTTGGGGTGACGCCCACTGCCCTGGAAAATGGCGAAACGCTCTTTGCCGATTTGGGCGGCGACCTGGCCGATATGCCTGACATCGTCTACTGGTTTACGCATAGCAACCAGAGCGCCCTGGCCGATCTGGAAAGCGGTAGTTGGGGTGTGGATGTGTCGGGTCTGACAGCGCCGGAAAAGCAGCAGGTGGTGGACTACGGCCGTGCCCAATATTACACCTACGCCAACCCATTGGCCGCTTTTGAACCCATTCCCTCGGCTACCATCACTGGCCTGATTGTGAACGGTTCCACTTCCCAGGAAGTGACGGAAGGCGAAGCCACGCTGCGCGCCTTTAATACCAACTTTGCCCAGACCTTCATAATGACGACGACGGTGGGGGCGGACGGCCGTTACACCTTCAACCTGGAAAATGTGCTGCCAGAGTGGATATACCTGGTCACCACCGACTACAACGACCTGACCTTTAACAGCAACCCCAACCGGCTCGACCGTACCCAGCCAGAACTAAATATGCCCGTTATCGTCTATGACACCACCACCGATCCCGGTGTGGTCACCATCAGCCAGATTCACATGATCCTCAACTTTACGGCGGATGGTTTGCAGGTGTCTGAGCTTTACATCTTCGACAACAACGCCAATGCCGTTTTCGTGGGTAAAACGGGCGATTTTGCCGATGGTGTGGTAGACATTTCTGTGCCTGCCGGGGCTGAGGCCGTGAATTTCCGGCGTTCCTTTGGTTCGATGGAAAATTTCTCGGCAGCGCCAGAAGTGATCCAGACGGAAACAGGCTGGGCAGATACCGTACCGCTGCGCCCCGGCGCCGGCAGCACCAATTTGCTGGTCTCTTATGTGCTGCCCTATGAAGACGGGCTGCGGCTGGCGCATCCACTGGCTTATCCCACGATAGGCGCAACGGCTATTGTGCCGGACAATGGCGTTCGGCTGGGCGGTGATGGCTGGCAGAGCCAGGGCAACCAACAGATGGGCAGCGGCGCGTTTGTGGCCTACAGCAACAATAATCTGGCCGGGGCCGAGGCGCTGCTGGTGGAACTCAACGGCCGTCCCACGCAATTGGCCGATGCCCAGGGCAATACCATGTTGGTGCGAAACGACATGCAGGAATTGATTATCGGTCTGGTGGTCTTGGGCATGGCCGGTGTGCTGGCGGTGGTCATGGTGAAAAAGTGGCGAGAGGGTGCGCCGGCTGGGGCTACGGCCGTTGCCCCGGTTGATCCCCATTCCCTCCTGCAAGCTATCGCTGATCTGGATGAGGCCTTCGCTGCCGGGCAGATCAACGAAAGCAAATACCACCAACAGCGAGAAGAATTAAAACAAGAATTGATAGCCGTATGGCCTGGATGACCATGTACAAATTTGTCACCATTTACCGCAAAGTAGACGATGAACATAAGCTGGAAGACTTTTTTTCCGGCACCCATTTGCCGCTGGCGGAGTCGCTGCCCAACTTACAGCGCCGCGAAGTCAGCCGCATTACCCGTAAACCAGGTGGCCCATCACGTTATCATCTCATGCTGGAACTTTATTTTGAGGATGAGATGGCTTTCCAAACGGCCGTTGTCAGCGAAACCGGCGTTCAACTGATTCAAGCCCTCAAACCCTGGGCCGACGCCAAACTCATCACCTGGTTCTTCGCCGAATCTTTTGCGGAATGATCCGCAAAAGATGCGAAGAGCGCGAACGTTTTTTCCCTGGAGATTCCAGACCTCTGCATCTATGGGCGAGTTTTTCTAACAAACCCACCGCTCACTGCTCACCGCTCACCGCTCACTGACTACTGTCCATCCCCCGCCGAGGCTGCCGGAATAAAGGTCTGGTACACCAACGGCGAATACTGGTAAGCATCAGCCACCACCTGGCCGTTCTGCTGCCCCCCTAGCATATACAACCGGGTCTCCACATAGGCCGTGCCGAAGCTGGCCCACGTCCTGGCATCGGCCAGTACCGGCGTATTCAGAATCGTCCACTGCTGCCCAACAGGGTCGAATAGTTCGCTGAATGCGGCGGATTCACTGGTTGGTTGTTCACCACCAATCACGTATAACTTGTTGAGAACGGTGGCTGCGCCGGCTCTGGATCGTGGCCGCAGCATATCCGGGCAGCTTTGCCATTCGTTGGTTTGGGGGCTGAACTGCTCACAGACGGCCAGAATGTTTTGCCCATCATAGCCGCCGACGGCGTAAAGAATGCCAAAAAGCGTACCTCCAGCCAGAAAAGCGCGGGCATGGGAGAGAGGGGGTAACGGTTGCCAGCGGTCCTGCACAGGGTCATACCGGTAGGCAGTGTCCAGATAATTTTCACCATCCCAACCACCAAGCAGGTAAAGAAAACTGCCGTCGGAGAGCGCCAACCCACCGGCTATGGGGTGGGGTAATGATTGGGCGACACGCCAGGCGTTATTGGTGGGGCTGTATATTTCCAATACATTGGTGGGCTGTCCATCAGCCAGCCGGCCGCCGGGCACAAAAATTTCGCCAAACAGGCTGGCCGCGGAAGCGTCTGTCACGGCCGTTGGCTTGGCCGCCACTTCTCTCCAGGCGCCACTCTGCACCTCCAACGCCAGCACCACTGGTGTCAGACCTTCAGCCGTTTCCCCGCCGATGACATAAACATTTGTGCCTATTGCTTGCGCCGCCAGACCGGTACGTGGCAATGGCAACGGCCGTATCGTTTTCCAATTCTCACCCAGGTCTACTGACTCATATGGAGGCGGTGTGGGCGGCGTGGTCAAGCCGGTTTGCCGGCTGGCGATCACGCCTACAACCAGCACGACTAGCAGCGCCAACCCTACCAGCGCCAGCGCCGCAGGCCAGCGGCGCGCAGAGGGAGGTGAGGGGTCTATAACGGCCGTTTCATTCACAAACCGCGTTTCATTTTGCCCAGGCAACGCCTGTGTCGGTTCGGTAGTTATTTCGGTGGCGGGGGAAGGCAGGCCAATTTCGGCGCCATTGGTAGCCGGGATTTCCACCCCCGGCATGACAACCAGACCTTGTTGCAAAGCCAGCGTGGCCGCCTCTGTGCGTGAGGCCGCGCCTAACTTGGTGAAGATATTGCGCAGATGAACTTTGACCGTGTTCTCGCTGATAAATAATTCGGCCGCAATTTCCTTATTTCCGGCCCCTTTTGCCAGGCAGCGCAACACGTCCATTTCACGGTCGCTTAGAGGTTCTCCCAGTTCAGCCATAAAAAAGTAATTGGGTAATTGCGTAATTGGATAATTGAAGGTGTTAATTACTCAATTACCCCATTACGCAATTACCTTCCTTCATTCAAGGAATGATAAACGGCGATTCGATGATCGGCTGCGTGTCGGTCAAGGGCAGCGTTCCGGTAATTGGTTCGCTGGGGACAGGGGTCGCCAGCAGGCAGCCATTCCGTGCTGCTTCCAATTTGCCCGCCAACTCTCCGCTGCTCGATTGTCGCCGCGCTTCTTCATACCATAACTGCGCCGGGCACCAATCTTCCACATAGGCGTATTGATCGCCGCGCGCCACCAAAATGTAAAGGAGTTTGGCGCAGGCATCGCCATAAAACGGCGCCGCCAGGCACAAATCGCGGAAGTAATAAGCGGCGGCATCCCAATTCACGCCGTAAAATGACATGCCCTGCGTATATAATTCCGCCCAGGTCTGATAATCCCGCATGACCTGGGGCAGGGCGCCTAACCTTTCTGCCAGTGACAGGTAATACAATCCTGGCTCTGACCGATTGCTTTCAAACAGCGTTTGGCTATAACCCAGATAAGCGTCAAAAAGCAAACGATCGGTTTCCTCGCGTTCATAGTTGGGAAATTGCTGTTGAAACGCGGTCAGGCCAGATACAGCTTCCGCCCACTCTTTGTTGACGCTTAAGCGGCGCAGTCGCTGTAGTTCTTCTTCTGGGCTGCTGATCTGGCCGGGTGTCGGTGATGGTTCCGGGGTGGCGGTGGGCTGCGGCGGTGTGGGCGTCGCCGGAGATTCGGCCGGTTGACTTTGGGCTGCTAACGCCTGGGATGCTTCTGCTTGCAGCCGCAGCGCTTCACTGTTTTGCGGCTGGCGAGCCAATACCCACTCCAGGCGGCGCAGCGCCAGGGCATAATTGCCCTGGCCGATGTTTTCGGCAGCCAATGTTGTCTGGCGTTCCAGGTTAGCAAAGAATTCCGATTGTTGGCGGTCGGTAAGCTGACGTTGGCCGCTCTGGTAGCCCATATACCCCACCACCAGTAGCCAGGCCATGACCACCGAGAGGATGATCAGGCCAATGCCCACCAGACGGGCGGTGCGGCGTGGGGCAACGGCCGTTTCCACAGATATGGTATCTTCAGACACGGCCGTTTCCGGTGGTTTTTCTGCCGGGGGTGTTACTTCACTCATAGCGGTAAGTGGTGATGCGTGATGCGTGAATTGTTCTCACGGGTCACGCATCACGGTTTAGGGCACAAGTATATCTCATTGCGTCAGGATGTCGCGGTAGACAGCCACCGTTTGGGCGGCGATTTGCTGTTGGGTGTAATATTGCAAGACCCGTTCACGGCCGTGCCGCCCCAGGCTGTCTCGCAGTTCCCTTTGCGTCATTAACGTCATCAACTGCTCGCGCAGCCCGGCACTATCCTCTTCCTCAAAGACCAACCCGGCATCGCCAATCACATGGGGAATTTCGCCACTATTGGCGCCGACGACGGCCGTTTCACATGCCATCGCCTCAATCAATACCCGGCCAAATTGCTCTTTCCAATTGGGCATGGTGCGCGATGACAGGACTAACACATCCAACTGCTGTAAATAAGCAGGCATTTGCAGCGAAGCGATGGGGCCATCAAAAAAGACCCGTTCGCCAATGCCCAGGTCACGCGCCAACTGTTCCAGCGACGGCCGTGACGGGCCATCCCCGGCAATATGCAGCCGCCAGATACCGGGCAGCCCGGCTGCCGCTCGCAGCAGCACATCCACCCCCTTTTCCGGCAGCAGCCGCCGGTTGGCCGCACCAATGATAAAACCGCGCCCCTCATCTCGCTGCGGCGGTGGGCAAAACAGGTTGGGGTCTACGCCAAACTGGGGGATCACCCGATGCGGCCCGGTGTATCCCTTATTACGCCAGACGCAAACCGCTTCCTGATTGCCCATGATGGCAAAATCTACCCCGGCCAACACCTGTTGTTCCAGGTAACGGAACGGCAGCGGATATTGCTTTTCCAGGTTTTGCCAGGTAAAAAAGAGCGTTTTGGCGCCCACCTGCCGCGCCTCTCGCAGCGCCAGCCAGGTCGCCAGGTTATAGGGTTCTTCATCAATATGCACAATATCAGGCCGGATTTCCGCCAGTCGTTGTTTCAGTTTGGGGAAATGATAGGTGTGAAACTGTCCATTGAAACGAATAGGGTCTACCAGCAGCCGGTAGCCCTGGGTATGCGCTCGTTCCAGTTCCACCGGCCCGGCCGGGTCCAGCCATACCGGCGGCACAATCACCGTTAGCTCTACATCGTCAAATTGGGCTATTTCTTCGAGCTTGCTTTGGTACGCCCCTACCAGGCACGCTTTGGATAACATCAATACTTTCATACAATCCGTTTATAAAACCTGACAGGTCTGCCAGACCTGTCAGGTTTTGTTGCAGCCCTTCATTTTGCTATACTTGCTCCGCTTTGACAAACAACAGGCTGTTTATCCATTCCTTTCTTAGCAACGATTCAGGCCCATCCCAACAGCGTTCCAGGCGTCAGGGGTGGGCTTTGTTGCTAATGGTGGTTGGTGTGGCCGCGGCGCTGCGTTTTTGGCAGTTAGGGCAAATACCACCCGGCCTGTATCGGGACGAGGCGTTTAATGGGCTGGATGCGCTGCGGGTGCTGGATGGGGAGTTCGCCATTTTTTTTACGGCCAACAACGGCCGTGAACCCCTCTACATCTATCTTACCACGTTGTTTGTGGGGCTGTTGGGCCGGTCGGTCACGGCCGTGCGCCTGGGTGCGGCATTCGTGGGCATACTCACTGTGCTGCCGTTGTTTTTGTTGGCAAGAGATTGGTTTGGCTGGCGGGTGGGGCTGTTTGCCGCCTGGCTGTGGGCGGTGACGTTGTGGCCGGTACACCTCAGCCACATTGGGCTGCGCATCATCCTGCTGCCATCCTTTCTGGCGCTCACGTTTTGGTTAGGGACGCTGGCTTACCGGCGGCAAAAATGGTGGTTATGGCTGGCTGCCGGGCTGGTATATGGTCTGGCTTTTTACACCTATCTGGCCGTTCGTTTTACGCCTGTGTTGTTATTGCTGGTTGGCCTGTTTGTGTGGTGGCGGCATGGCAAAGGGCGGTTATGGCCGGGTATGCTCTGGTTTATGGGCGGCACGGCCGTTGCCCTGCTCCCCCTCGCCCTCTTTTACGCCACCCATCTGGAGATGCTGTTGGGGCGTTCCGGGCAGGTTTCCATTTTTAACCCGGACATCAACAATGGCGACCCCTGGGGGCTGCTGCTGCGGCAGATAGGGTCAGCGTTAGGATTGTTTATCTGGCAGGGGGATACGATTGTGCGGCACAATCCGGCGGCACGGCCGTTGTTTGATCCCCTCATGTCTGTGCCTTTTCTCATTGGCCTGGTCTGGGGCGTCCGCCGCTGGCGGCAGCCGGCCATGTCTATTACCCTGCTGTGGGTGGGGGTGATGTTGGGCGTGACCATTCTGGCCGAAGATGCGCCCCATTTTTTGCGGGCAGCGGGCATCCTCCCGGCGGCCTTGTTCATCCCGGCGTGGGGGCTGAACTGGTTGTGGGAATGGCCGAAGCTGCCCACTGTGGTGCGGCAGGCGGCGGTGTTGGTTTTGCTGGCGCTTAGTCTGGCGCTGACGGTGCGCGATTATGCCGCCTACGGCCGTGATCCCCAAACCGCCCTCCTCTTTGAAGCCGCCGCCGTGGAAATGGCCGCGCAGCTAGAAGCGGAAGATGGGGATACGGCCGTGTACCTGGATAGCTGGTTTTGGGATGAAACCACGCAAAAGGGGTGGCCTGCCATCCCTTTTCTGGCCGATCTGGATGGCGTTACCTTTTTCCGGCCTGAATCTGGCCTGCCGCCCGCCATGCCCGGACAGCCGGTTTCGCTGTACACCTGGCAATTTGGCGACCTCAGCTTTGTGCCGGGCCAGATCACGCCACCGGTGCTGGTGACGCTGCATAGTGGCGAACCGGCGCGGGGCGATTTAGAGGAGACCGCTTACCCACTGTATGCCCGTTACCATGCCCGCCCGCTGCCCGCCGACCCGGCAACCCTTTGGCCGAAAGCGGTCAATTTTGACAACCAGTTGTGGCTGCGCCGGGGCGCGGCCATTTTCCATGACCCCCAGACGGCGCAGGTGGATTTGTATTGGGAGGGGAACACGGCCGTTTCCCCCCATCTGACCGTCTTTGTGCAACTGATCGGGCCAGATGGCGTCCTGGCGCAGGTGGATGCGCCGCCGGGCGGCAGTGAGGGGCCGGTGCGCCCCTGGCAGGCGGATTGGTGGCGACCCGGTGTGGTGCTGCATGAGCGGCGCATGCTGCGCCTGCCGCAGCCGTATGACCCCACCAGCCAGCGCCTTATTGTGGGGGTATATGACCCGGTCACGGCCGTGCGCCTGCCCGTCTTAGACGAAAATGAGAATCCGGCGGCTGATAGTTGGGAAATAATCGGGATTCGGAATTGAGCCTTTGCTGAATTGGGGTAAAACATGGGGATGATAGGGCGAAAACGAGATTTTCAACACAGAGGCACAGAGACGCGGAGATTTTTATTCTCTGCGTTTCTGCGCCTCTGCGTTAAATCTCTGCTGTTTGTCCTGTTATGTTGGCGGTCAGGTGCAGTGCTGGCACAGGTTTTGCCGACGGCGACGCCGGATGAGGCGGGTGTCATTTACGCCATTGTGCAGCCGGATGATACGATGTGGGCCATTGCCGGGCGCGCCGGTATTTCTCTGGCGCAGTTGTTGGAATGGAACGGCTTGCAGGAGAGCGATTTTATTGTGCCGGGGCAAAAGCTGATTGTGGGTTATGGCGAGCCGCCGACCACACCGACGCCGGACATCCCCCCCACGCTGACCCCAACGCGCCCGCCACCGACGCCACGCCCGGCTTCGCCCACGCCGCCGCTCACGGCCGTTTGCCTGTCTGCCTTTCACGATAACAACGGCAATGGCCTGTTTGACGCCGGGGAACCGCTGCAAGCGGCAGTGGCCTTCACGGTGTATACCAGTGAAGCGGTGATTGACAATTATGTGACCGATGGTAAATCTGAGCCGCACTGTATTCCCCTGGCCCCTGGTAGTTACCAGATTGCCCGGTCGGTGGGCGTGGGGGAAGTGCTGACCAGCGGTGGCAGCCAGGCGATCATCTTGAGCGAGGGGGATATGATGCTGCTGGCGTTTGGCGGGCGGGTGGTGGGGGCAACGGCCGTGCCGCCCACACCGGCTGTCTTATCGGTGGAAGAGGTGGAGGCACGGCCGTATCCGGCAGCGCCGGCGCTGGTGGTCATTGGTTCCACGCCGACGCCGGCTCCTACCACCGCCCCCAGCGGCGGCCAACCATCAACTGCCATTAGCCTGATCCCCCTGGCTGCTGTTATTATTGGGGGCTTGCTGCTGACGATGGCGGTGATCTATTTTGTACGGACACGGCCGTGAACTGTGAACCGTAATCCGTGAACCGTAAGCCGTAATCGGTGATCGGTATACGGATAACAGGTTACGGATAACGGATAACGGCCAACGGATAACGAATCTTTTCAGAAGAGGGAAGTATGATGAATAAACACATATTGAAATTACTCCTGATAGCCCTGCTGTTGGTGCTGTTGGGGCAGACGACCAGAACAAATGCCCAAACAAATTTGCTGCAAAACCCCAGTTTTGAAATGCCCTACCAGGCCAACGGTGAAGCCAATGGTTGGGGGCGCTGGCACCGTAATAGCAGCCAGGATCAATTCAACGACTGCGCTAATGGCTATGCCAAACTGCCTCACTGGATGCCGGAAACAAACCCGGTATTGGTTAGACAAGGGTCAGTGTCGCAGCATGTGGGCAACCAATGGGATACCTGGAATGCTGGCGTTTTCCAGAATGTGCCCGTTACGCCGGGTAGGACGTATCGTTTTACTGTGTGGACGTATTCCTTTGGCGGTAATAATAATTTTCCCGGCCCATCGGAAGGTGGTTTGCAATCCAATGTGCGCCTGGGCATTGATCCCAACGGCAGCGGCATCTGGCATGATACCGATGTGGTTTGGGGCGCTGCTGCCAACCCGCTGGACACCTGGCAGCAGGTGAGCGTGGAGACAGTGGCCACTGGCAACCAGATTTCTGTGTTTACCAGCGCCAACTGGGGTGTGCAGGGTGTGAACCAATGCCGCGCCCATCTGGACACCTGGTTTGACGCCGCCGAGTTGATTGAAGTGGGGCCGCCGCCGACCAATACACCGGCGCCGTTGCCCACCCAACCACCCCCGCCGCCCCAACCGGTGATTACCAATACGCCCGTCCCGCCAACGCCTACTTTTACGCCGGAAGTGCCGCCCACCAATACGCCGGCGCCTACGGACACGCCGGTGCCCACCAATACGCCTGTGCCCGGTGGCACCATTTGCGTCAATGCCTTTGCCGACGACAATGCTAATGGGCAGCGTGATGAAAATGAAGGGTTTATGGGTGGCGTCACATTTACTATTGCCAGTTCGACGCAGCTGGTGGCGCAGGCGGTCTCCAATGGTTCGCCGCAGCCGGTCTGTTTTGAGGCCTTAGAACCCGGCGCGTATACGGTGACGCAGATTGTGCCCGGTGCGTTGGAGATGACGACGGCGGCCAGCGCCACATTGGAATTGAGTGTGGGTGATGTGATTGGCGTGGAGTTTGGCAGCCGGGTGCGCTCTGCCGCGCCCACGGCCGTGGCCACCGAAGTGGCTTCTGTGCCGGAAGTTGCGGTGACGCCGCCCGCCGAGAATACGGGGTCAACGTCTAGCAGCAGCGGCAGTGGCGTAAGCTGGCTGGCAGTGGGTGGTTTGCTGCTGTTGGTCACGGCCGTCGTCTTGCTTGGCGTCCTCGTTTTCCTGGTACTGCGTGGGCAGAAGACGGCGTGACCCGTAGCCCGTAAACCGTAATCCGTAGCTCGTGATCCGTAATCCGTTTCCAACTTCGGGTCACGGGTTGCGGGTCACGGGTTACGGATTACGAACATCAATGCCTCCATACACCCGGCGTTGGTTATTCTGGACGGCCGTCATCCTGTTAGCAGTGGTGGCGGCTGTGCCTGTATTCGCCGGGCCGGGTTTGTTGAATACGCGGGGTGGGGGAGACAGCCCCTTTTTGTTGCAGCGGTTGCAGCAGTTGGAAACGGCCGTGTTAGACGGCCATTTCCCGGCTCGCTGGATGCCGGATGCCAACTATGGCTATGGCTACCCCTTCTACAACTACTACGCGCCACTCTCTATTTACATCACCCTGTTCTTTCGGCTGATCGGTTTTGGTTACATCCCGGCTATTCAGCTTTCCCAGGCTGCCGGTTTTATAGTGGCGGCAGTGGGCATGTTTGCCCTGGGGCGGCGTTGGTTTGGCAGCGAGTGGGCGGGGTTGTTGACGGCCGTAGCCTACACCTTCGCCCCCTTCCATATGGTCAACGTCTACGTGCGCGGCGACTCCCTGGCCGAGTTTTGGGCAATGGCGTTTTATCCGTTGGTGTTGCTGGCGATTGATCAATTAACTGCAAGTTGCAAGTGGCAAGTGGCAAGTGGGCGTTTTTCACCTGCAACCTGCAACCTGCTACTTGCCACCTTTTCCCTTACCTACGCTGCCCTCATCCTCAGCCACAACATCTCCGCCCTCATTTTTTCCCCCTTCCTGCTCTTATACATCTTCCTGCGCTGGTTTATGGCAACCCGCAGCCCGACTTCGAGCCTGGGATTACAGACTTCTGCTCACGCCTCACGCCTCACGCCTCACCGATTACGGATTAACGATTACGGATTACCGCTCGTCGCCGCCTTCCTCCTCGCCTTCGCCCTCTCCGCCTGGTTCTTTGTGCCCGCCCTGGCCGAAAAGGGGCTGGCGCAGTTAGGGCCGGTGACGGAGGGGTATTTTCATTTTAGCAACCACTTTTTAGGCACAACCGACCAACCGTTGTGGCAAAGCAGTTTATTTTTTGACTACGGCGTCAACGGCCGTGCCGCCTTCCGCATGGGTCTTATGCAAACGATCTCCATTCTCACCGGCGTCATCCTGTTACTCATCTCCGCCTATCCGCGTTCATCCGCGTCTATCCGCATCCCCATCTCCCCCGACCGCCGCTGGTTTATTTTGCTGGCGCTGCTCATCAGCACGGTGATGCTGCTGCCGTTGTCACGGCCGTTGTGGGAACATGTGCCGCTTTTATCCTTCACCCAATTTCCCTGGCGTTTCCTGTCTGTGCAGGCGTTTGCCGGAGCATTGGCGGTGGGGACGCTGGCGTTTTTGCCCTGGCGCAAAGTGTTCGTGCCGGTCACGGCCGTGCTGCTCATCCTGGCTGCCTTGGGCAACCTGCACCCCGACTACCTGCCGCTGACCGACGACGACGTGACGCCAGAGCGGCTGGCGCAGTATGAATGGTTCAGCGGCAACATCGGCACGACCATCAGCGCCGAATATCTGCCCACCACTGTGCAGCCGCGCATGGTCACCAGTGGTTGGCTGAACGCGGGCGAGCGTTGGCCGGTGCGGGCGTTATCTGGCGATGTGCGCACCGCCACCTTGCAAACGGCCAAAACGGGGCGGCAAACGTGGCAGGTGGAAATGGCCGTGCCCGGCACCCTCATCTTGCCCACCATGCACTGGCCCGGCTGGCAGGGGTGGGTGGATAGTGAACGGGTGGCGGTACGGCCGTCGCCCGGCTCCGGGCTGATCTTGCTCGATGTGCCTGCCGGAGTGCATACGGTCGAACTCCGTCTGCGGCGCACCCCGGTGCGGTTGGCGGCCGAACTGATTTCCCTGGCGGCGGTGTTGATCGTCCTCTGGTTGATTGCGCCGCCTGCTCTGCGCATAGCCAACAGGGGGCGCTATGGTCGGTGGGCGCTGCTGGCTGGATTGGGGCTGCTCTTGCTGCTGGTGAGTGGGCGATTGTGGCCGCAGCCGGAACTGGCAAATGACAGCTTGAACTGGGATTTTGCCCAAATGGCCTATCTGCATCACGCCCCGGAAGGGGTAGGGTATGCCAATGGCGCTGTTTTGCAAAATTACGAATATAGCGCCGAGGTGGTTGGTGCAGGTGATAGCCTGACCATCCACACAAATTGGGGTAACGCTGACTCATTACCGCTCACCATGCGATTGGTGACGCCCGCCGCCAACCGGGTAAGTGACCCCTCACCGCCGGTTATCGTGGCCCAAACGCAGCTGATCCAGAATGGGCAGGCCACGTTTAACCTGCTCATTCCCCCGGACGCGCCGCCGGGCCTGGTCGTGCCGCAGTTGGCATTGGCCGACGGCCGTCCACTGACGCCATCAGGCGAAAAACGGGGGGATTTGTTTTTACGACCGTTACGCCTCATTAACCATGTTCTGGCAGAGCAAAATGTACCGGCGTTGGATGTGCGGGCGACGGCCGTGGTATCCCGCGCCCCCAACGTGCTGGACATCTATCTTGGCTGGCGCACGGCCGTGCCGCTCACCAAAAACTACAACATGGCGCTGCGGCTTACGGATGCCAGAGGGCAGTTTTTGCAACTGGCAGATCGGCAGCCGGGGTATGGTTTTTTGCCGGGCAGTTTGTGGCCGGCAGGTGAATGGGTGCATGACTGGCAGGCGTTGACGCTGCCGCCGGGCGACCACGAATTTCCCTATGTGCTGGTGGCGCAATTGTATGATGTTACCGTCCCGCACCAGCCGGTGCTGACGCGCCGCCTGGGTGAGTTATGGCCCGGCAGTGGCGGTGAATGGCGGTTCCAACCCAATGAGCCGCTGTTTGATCTGCCGGAGGGGATGATGGCGGCAACGGCCGTGTTCAACGACCAGATTGCCTTGCAAGGTTACACGCTGCATCAAACGACGACAGCGTTGGAAGTGGCGCTGGTCTGGCAGGCGCTCGCGCCAGGGCAAACAGATTACACCCGTTTTGTGCATCTGATCCCGGCAGACAGTAACCAGCCGCCGCTGGCACAAGACGATAATTTGCCCCGCTTTGGCACGTATCCCACCGACCAATGGACAGCCGGTGAAGTGGTGGTGGATGCGGTGGCCTTAGGCCTGACGGCCGTGCCCCCTGGCAACTATCAACTGGCGGTTGGCTTCTATGAGCGGCTGGCTGACGGGACGATTGTGCGGGCTACGGCCGTAGACAAAAATGGCGCTCCCCTGGCCGATGACCGGTTCTTATTACCCGAATTGATCAGGTTGCGTGAGTAGACATCCGATTTCTTCAAAAAATCGGATGTCTGGTTGCCACTCAATCTCTATTTATAAAATCCAACGCTCTGGAAACGCTATCCTCTGGTTTCACGTTGTACTGAATGTCGGCGATACGGCCGTCTGGCCCCACCACAAAATGGCTGCGAATAATGCCCATGTACTGCTTGCCCATGAATGCTTTTTCGCCCCA
This sequence comes from uncultured Chloroflexota bacterium, assembly GCA_900696625.1. Lineage (GTDB taxonomy): Bacteria > Chloroflexota > Anaerolineae > Promineifilales > Promineifilaceae > CAADGU01. The sequence goes on from CAADGU010000198.1 coordinate 19,100, forward strand.
CACATCATAGGCGTCGGCGACCACATGATCCGGGTCGGCCAACAGGTGGTAGGGGAAGCCCATCTTGGCCCGCCACTTCGCCAGGTCTTTGGGTTTGTCCGGGCTGAGGCCGAAGATGGTGGCCCCGGCCGCTTCAATAATGGGGTAATTGTCGCGGAAGCCACACGCCTGTTTGGTGCAGCCGGGTGTGTCCGCTTTGGGGTAAAAGAATAAGACCACCTGTTGTCCCTGGTAATCGGATAGTTTCACCGGGTTGCCTTCATCGTTCAGCAATTCAAAATCAGGGGCCATATCACCTATGTTAAGCATATTAGTTCTCCTTTTTCATCAGGTGCAACGCACTTCCGAAGTGCGTCGCACCTCAACTATAGCATCGTTTCGCAGAAGGGGAACAAATTGCGGGCTGGGTACGTCTGGCAAGCATGAGGATGGTGGGGCAAACGTGAAACGGCCGTAGCATCCCCGTCAAGAAAATCACCACTCCCTCCTTTATCCTGATACCATCTACGGACACTCATCCCTCATCCCTCATCCTTCATAATTCATAATTCATAATTTCGTTGGAGGTGCGACATGCCATTTTTGTATATGACATTCTGGTCTTTTGTCATCATCATTGGTTTGAGTTTATGGCGGTTACAAAGTTGGGGCGAACGCACGGCCGTGACCATCATCACCCTCCTCGTCTTGTTAGTTACCCAATCTCTCTTTGTGCAATTAACCATCGCCGCCGGCGTGGACGCCAGCGATGCCCTGCTTGCCCCACAGCGTTACCTGCAAAGCGGCCCCATCGGTTGGCTGGCCTTGCTCGTCATGCCCTGCGGCTGGCTTGGCCCCTTCATTGGTATGAACATGGTTGCCCGCTGGCATGAAGAAGAGTTGATGCAGTTGTAGTTTGAAGTCCAATTTCGGACTTCAAACTACAACTCCGGCCCCTTATCCGGTTTCCCCCGGCCTAATTCAATTGAACGCTGGTAGGCGGCCCAGATGCCCCGGCTGATGACGGTGCGCAGGCCGCCTTTTTCCATGTGGTACAGCGCCGCCGCTGTGGTGCCGCCGGGCGACGTCACCTGGTTGCGTAGTTCGGCCACATGTTTGCCCGATTGGGCGGCATACTCCACCGAGCCGAGAATGGTCTGGAAAACCAGCTCCTCAGACACCCGGCGCGAAAAGCCCATGTGGACGCCGGCGTCAATCAGCGCCTCCATGAACAAAAAGATGTAACCAGGGCCAGAGCCGCTGAGCGCCGTGGCCATGTCCAGATACTCTTCCTCATCCACAAATATCTCTTTGCCCAATGAGCCGAGTATTTCCCGCGCCTGTTCCTTGTGCTCGTCGGTCACTTCGCGGGTGGCCGTCCAGACGGTGATACCCTGGCCGATTTGCGCCGGGGTGTTGGGCATGGAGCGCACGACGGCGGCGTGGGCCGCGCCGTCAGCCAGTTTGCGGATGGGCACACCGGCGATGATGGAGAGCAGCAAATCCCGGCTGCGCAGATGGCCGCGAATTTCCGGCAATACCAGAGGGATGGATTGTGGCTTGATGGAAAGCACAATGATCTGTCCGGCTTCGGCCGCTTCCCGGTTGTCTTTGGTGGTTTGAATGGCGTATTGCGCTTTCAACTGCTCCAGGCGCGGCTGCCAGGGGTCGGAGGCGATAATTCTGTCAGGCGCGATGCTGTTTTTAGTGAGCAGCCCGCGAATCATAGCCTCGCCCATAATGCCGCTGCCGATGAAGGCGATGGTTTTGTCTGCGAACATGGGAACCTCGGTATATGGGAAATTGAGAGATTGGGAGATTGGGAGATTGTTTAATCTCCTAATCTCTCAATCTCCTATTTTCCTAATCTCCAAACGTTCTTTTTTGCTGGGTCACGGCCGTTAGCCTACCCCTATCCACTTCAATGCCCAACCCAGGGCCGGTGGGCACAGTGATGGTGCTGTCTTCCGCGTTCAGGTAAAAGTGGGTGGCAATGTCCTGGTGGTAATAGCGGGATGTGGCGGAAATATCGCCGGGCAAGGAGATGCCCGGCAGGGCCGCCAGCGCCAACTGCGCCGCCCGGCCAATGCCCGTCTCCAACATGCCACCTATCCAAATGCCCATGCCCGCCGCCCGGCACAGGTCGTGAATCTCGCGCGCCGTTGTCCAGCCGCCCACGCGGGATGGTTTGATGTTGATGATGTCGCAGGCGTTGATCTCAATGGCAAATTGGGCGTCGGCGGTGGAATGGATGGATTCATCCAGGCAAAGCGGGCTTTTGATCTGGGGGTGCAGCTTGCTGTGCTGGTAGATGTCTTCGTAGCCAAGTGGCTGCTCGATCATCAGCAGGTTCAGGTCGTCCATTTGCTGGAAGAGGGGAGCGTCGGCCAGGGTGTAGGCGGAGTTGGCGTCTAGCATGATGCGGGTATGGGGGAAGGTTTGCCGCGCCAGGCGGGCCAGTTCCAGGTCGTGGCCGGGCTGGATTTTGAGTTTGATACGGCCGTAGCCCTCCCCCAAATGCCGGGCAATCACTTCCATCGTTTGGGCCATTGTGGGCTGCATGCCAATGCTGACGCCCACTTCCACGCGGCTGCGTGGCCCCTCCGGGTAAGGGGCGGCCAATTTTTGGGCAAAGGAGAGGCCGTCTCGTTGGGCGGTCAAATCCCAGGCGGCCTGATCCAGCGTGGCTTTAGCCAGCGGATGGCCGCGCACGCGGCGCAGCCAATGGCGTATTTGCTCCGGCTCCTGTAAATCCTGTCCTAGCACGGCGGGAATGAGGAAGTCAGATAAGATGTGCCAGGCGGTCACGGCCGTTTCATAACTGTAACCGGGGTCGTTTGTGGCTACACATTCACCCCAACCGGTCAGCCCTTCGCTGTGCAGCGCCAAAATCAGGCAGTCGCGCTGCTGCTGCGAGCCAAAGCTGGTCTTAAACGGGCTGACCAGGGGCATGGAGATGGCGTAGAGGTCTATTTGTTCGATGATCATGGTAATTGGGTAATTGGGTAATTGGGTAATTACGCAATTACCCAATTACTCAATTACTAAAAATAAAGCAGCGACACCATTTCCGCCACGCAGCCCGGTTTGTTAACGCCTTCAATTTCAATGGTGATGACGTTGACAAGTTGCAGCGCGCCTTTGGCTTCCTCCACGCTTTGCAGCGTCACATGCGCCCGCACCCGCGCGCCAACGGGCACAGGATGGGGAAAACGGACTTTGTTGACGCCGTAGTTGATGCCCATTTTCAGGCCCGCATAGCGCGGTTTGTCCGGGTCTACCTCGCCGGTGAGGTAGGGGATGAGGGAGAGGGTGAGGAAGCCGTGGGCGATGGGGCCGCCAAAGGGGGATTCGGCGTTGGCGCGGGCCACGTCCACGTGAATCCACTGGTGATCCAGGGTGGCGTCGGCGAAGGTGTTGACCATTTCCTGGGAAATGGTGAGCCAATCGCTGACATGAACTTCTTGCCCAATCTGGGCCTGTAAGGTGGTGAGCGCATCTGTTTGGGACATGTTTTCTCCTGCAATATTAGGAATTATGAATTAGGAATTATGAAGGATGATTTTCATCGGTGGTCCGATTAGAAACCGCCACCTTGAGTATATCATCAATCGTCGGTGGGGGCGTAGAGGGTGATGGTGTTGTTTTGGTAGACGGCCGTCAGGTAGGGGGCGGCGTCTGGCTGAAACTGGCCCAATGCCTCTTCGCGGGGGCCAAACCAGAC
>CAADGU010000199.1 GCA_900696625.1 uncultured Chloroflexota bacterium
ACCCGCGTCCAGGTTGATAAACACCTGTTCCAGGGAGATGGCGGCCGCGTCCCGCCCTTGCGGGTCCAGCGGCGCTAACGGCAGGCGGTTGGTGCGCTGGGCGATCACTTTCAGGTACGGTTTCACGCTGTCCGGCGTGCCCTCGCCCACCGCCCCCAAGCGGCTGATGATCGCTTCCAGTTCTGGCAAACGGTTACGCCGCTGCATAAATTTGATCAGTTCCAACGCCTTGCCACTTTTACCAACGGCCGGCAGGCTTTCATAATCCACTTGCAGGTGAAAGCAGATGGTTTTGAGCTCGTCTTCACTGACCCGTTCTTGCAAGAAACGCAAAATCTCTGATTGGTTCATTTTTGTTATAATGAGGCCATGCTCCATGCTTCATTGGTGCAGAGAGCAAGTTGCTAATTTGAAAGGCGATTTGGAAAATCGTATTACGAAAGGATGTACAGCCATGATGACAATGCCTGAGGTGATCGAACCATTTATTCAGCGTGGCCTATTTACGGATGTGGACACGGCCGTAGCCGAAATGGCGCGCAACTATACCACCCAACACATCCAGCAACATCAGGCTACCATAAACCGCCTGCAAGCACACTATGGTATGACCTATGAGCAGTTTCTGGCCTATCTTCAAGCCCGCGCCGATATTTTAGCCCAAAACCCAGACCCGGCGTTAAACGAAGCGGTGATGCAAGAAGAAGAGGATGCACTGGAATGGAAAATAGCTCAAGACATGCTCCATAACTGGTTAAGCATTCAGATAGAGGCCAGTCTATGAAACAGGCTGCTCAGTTGTTGGGGTTTGTCGTTTCCACTTTACAGCTTTCCCCTTTGTGCCAACAGGTAAAAATTCTGGAAGTCAACCGTTTCTCTGACCAGCAATTCGCGTTTAAGGTGCGGATGGAGATGGTAAACGGCCGTGTCCTGCAAATTCGGCTGTATTGCAACCACGGTCATACAGACTATGCTTACCAGCTTTTACATCATGGTAAACCAGTGGAACGATGGGACAACAAAGAACATTTCTCTCACCTGTCTTCACATCCTCATCACTACCATGCCGCTGGCGGCCAGGTCATGGCTTCTCCTCTAAATGGCGATCCAGAACACGATTTGCCATTAGTGCTTACCCTTTTGCTCTCCTAAATCCTGGCGCTACCCATAAGTCGGTGGGTTGGGGTTGTTGATGAACCAGAAGTAGTAGACCAGCAGCCCCAGGAATATGGTGAGCATGTACAGGGCGTAGGAGATACGCATGAACAGTTTGTAATTGTTGAACTTGAGGGCGTTAATCATCAGCCCATTGGCTCGCAGGACGATAAACACCCCTAGCACAAAGGCAAAAAAGCCGACGATGCCATGCAGGGTGGTGACCAGGTAAAAGGGCTCACCCAATAAATTCGGCACACCGGGGGCCACAAAATCCCGGTACGGCAAAATCATCAGCCAGAGGACGAGGATGACGTTCAGGGCCACGGAAGTGGTTTGAATCCAGCGATGGGTCTGGTACTTCTGCCGCCGGGCCATCACTACCCCCACCGTCAGCGCCACGCCAATGAGGATCATCAATACCAGCGTCATATCGGCCGCCCAGTTAGCGGCCGTGCCCAGAAAGCCGGGTTTGTGCATCCAATCGGTCATGATCTGTAATTGGGTAATTGGGTAACTGGGTAATTACTCAATTACCCAGTTACCCAATTGCCTCTTTAATGCGCCAAAATTTTGCTCAGGAACAACTTTGTCCGGTCGTGTTTGGGTTTGTCGAATAATACCTGGGGTGTGTCAATTTCAATGACCTGACCGTTGTCCATGAACACCACGCGCCGGGCGGCGGCGCGGGCAAAACCCATTTCATGCGTCACCACCACCATGGTCATGCCTTCCTCCGCCAGTTGCAGCATCACATCCAGCACTTCCTTGATCATCTCCGGGTCGAGGGCGCTGGTGGGTTCGTCGAAGAGCATGATTTTGGGCTGCATGGCTAATGCGCGGGCAATGGCTACCCGCTGCTGCTGCCCACCGGATAGCTGGCGCGGGTAGGCGCTGGCTTTTTCGGGGATGCCTACGTGCCGCAGCTGTTCCATAGCGATCTCATTCGCTTCTTCTTTGCTGCGTTTGCGCACTTTGCGTTGGGCGATGGTCACATTTTCCAGCACGGTCAGGTGGGGGAACAGGTTGAACTGCTGAAAGACCATGCCCACTTCGGCGCGCACCTTGTTGATGTCGGTCTGTTTGTCTTCCAGGTGTACGCCGTCAATATAAACCGCGCCGCTGGTAGGCGTTTCCAGGTGGTTGATGCAGCGCAGGACAGTGCTTTTGCCGGAGCCGCTGGGGCCGACGACAACCACCACTTCGCCGCGTTTCACCTGCAAGTTAACGGCTTTGACGGCTTCAATGCTGCCGAAGTATTTGTGCAAATTATCAATGATTATGATTTCGTCGTTCATGGTGAGGTAATTGGGTAATTGAGTAATTGGGTAATTGATGCAGCCAATTACTCAATTGCATGATGATTTTAGCCGCGATCTTTGCCAATGCGTTGTTCATACCAGCGCAGCAGCAAACTGAGAATGATGGTCATGGATAGGTAGAGAAAGGTAAGTACCAGATAGGATTCGCGGAAGCGGAAGGTGCTGCCGGCGTGCAGCCGGGCCAGTTGGGTGATGTCACGCACGGCCAGGACGGAGACGAGGGAGGAATCTTTGAGCATGGCGATGAAGTCATTGCCCAGGGCGGGGGAGATGTTGCGGATGGCCTGGGGCAGGATGATGTAGCGCATGGATTGGGTATAGGTCATGCCCAGGGAGCGGGCGGCTTCCATCTGCCCTTTGGAGATGGATTCGATGCCGGCGCGGAAAATTTCGGCCAGAAAAGCGCCATAGATAACGGCCAGGGCGATGATGGCGCGGGTGTTGGGGGTGACAATGCGGTTGTCCACCTGCAAGGCGTTGGAAACGGGGGGGACGAGGACGAAGGCGACGGTGAAGATGAGGACGAGGGTGGGTACGCCGCGAATGAATTCGATATAGGTGATGGCGATGTTGCGCACGGCCGTGTTCCGGCTGATGCGTCCTAACCCGGCCAACAACCCTAACACCAGGGCGATGGCAAAAGCGGTGATGGTGGTATACAGCGTCACCTGGATGCCGGGGACGATAAACTGGAAAGCATTGTTGTAGGCGGGGTTGCGAATAATCAGGATGCCCATCAGGGCCAGAAAGACAAAAATTGCCACCAGCCACCAGGGGAATTCCCGCCAACTATTTTGCCAGCTACTATCGGGGGTTGCTTGAATTTCGGGGCCTGTCATGTTTCCTCCTGTTTGATCGGGGTTGTTGCACACGATGATAACGTAATTTTGCCGGGAAACAAAAAAGCGCCAGAGGGATGCCTCTGGCGCTTTTTCATTTTCCCGGAAACTCCAAGTTTCCCGGAAAATGGCATTATTCCAAATCGTCATACGTGATCGTAAAAGACGGGCCGAAGAAGCGTTCATTGATCTCGGCCAGGAAGCCGCTGTCAATCATGGCGCGCAATGCCTGATTGACCGGCCCAACCAGTTCGCTGCCTTTGGGGTAGATGAAACCCAGTTGGTCGCTGGAGAGGGAATCGCCCACCAGCTTAAGGCTGTCGGCGTTTTCGCCCTGGTAGCCCAGGCCGGAGATTTCATCAATGATCACGGCGTCAATGTCGCCGGCGATGAGCGCCTGCACGGCAAAGGGGAATTGTTCAAATGCCTGGATGCGGTTGGCAGGCAGGTATTGCAGCGCCGTTTCGTAGTTGGTGGTGCCGGTTTGGGTGCCCAGGATCAGGCTGGTATCGTTGACGATGTCTTCGATGCCGGTGATGCGGGTTTCGTCCAGGCGCACCAACAGCCGCTGCTCAATGCTGACGTATCCATCGGAGAAGTCCACAATTTGGGCGCGGTCTTCGGTGATGGTGATGCCATCGGCGGCGGCGTCATATTGCCCATCGGCCACCGCCTGGATCATGCCTTCCCAACCCGCTTCCACATAAACGGGTACGCAGTTGAGCAGGCGGCAAATTTCATCCCACACTTCATAGTCCCAACCGGCCGGTTCACCCGTTGCCGGGTCAATGTAGTTGAAGGGCAGGTAGGCGTTTTCGACGGCGACGGTCACTTCACGGCCGTCCAAATCCGGCAGCGCCCCCTCTGTCTCTTCTTCCGGCGGGAACAGGTCATCATAGGTAATGGTGAAGGAGGGGCCAAAGAAGCGGCTGTTGACCGAGGCCAGGAAACCATTCCGTGCCATTTCTTCCAAGGCGTGATTGACCGGTTGTACCAGATCGCTGCCCCGGGGATAGATAAAACCTAGCTGGTCGCTAGAGAGGGATTCGCCGGCCAGTTTGAGTTTGTCGGCGTTTTCGCCCTGGTAGCCCAGGCCGGCAATTTCGTCAATGATGACGGCGTCAATGTCCCCGGCAATGAGGGCCTGCACGGCAAAGGGGAACTGCTCAAACGCCTGGATGCGGTCGGCGGGCAGGTATTGGAGGGCAGTTTCGTAGTTGGTGGTGCCAGTCTGCGTGCCCAAGACCAGCGAGGTATCGTTGACAATATCTTCAATACTGTCAATGCGGGTTTCATCCAAACGGACTAACAGGCGTTGTTCGATGTTGACGTAGCCAACGGAAAAATCCACAATTTCGGCGCGGTCGGCGGTAATGGTGATGCCGTCGGCGGCGGCATCATACTGCCCATCGGCTACGGCCTGGATCATGCCTTCCCAACCGGCTTCCACGTAAATGGGGGTGCAGTTCAGCAGGCGGCAAATTTCATCCCACACCACATAGTCCCATCCGTCCGGTTGGCCGGTGGTAGGGTCAATGTAGTTAAAGGGGAGGTAGGCATTTTCCACGGCGACGGTGACTTCACGGCCGTTCAGGTCTGGCAGCCCACTTGTTTCCTGAGTGGTAGGTGGGGTGGTTGGCGCTGCGGTGGCGGTGGCCGTGGTTGTGGTGGTGGTACTGCCGCCGCTGCTGCAAGCCGCCAGCAGCAGTGTCAATACCAGGGTGAACAGTAAGACAATCAGGCGTTTTTGTGTCATCTCTTTCATCTCCTTTATGACAAACTCAACTTATAAAAACGAGGGCAAATTATGGCATGACCCGAACTATTCGCCAACTTTAAGACCCTAAGGGTTTCTCAAACCCTCAGGGTCTGAGCGCGGCGCGTACCTGGGCCACATCGGCCTGAATCTGGGCTTTTAGTTCGTCCAGGCCGCTGAATTTCTTTTCGGGGCGGATGCGGGCCAGGAATTCCAGGCAGAGTTCCTGGTCATACAGGTCGTCATCAAAGTCCAGCAGGTGGGCTTCGACGGTAAGATGCAGGCCGTCTACAGTGGGTCGGACGCCGACATTGGTGGCGGCGCGGTAGGGGGTTGGCCCCACCCAGGCGGTGGTGGCATAGACGCCGTTGGCGGGGATGACCTGCTCATCCCAGTAGGCGGTGTTGGCGGTGGGGAAGCCAATGGTACGGCCGCGCTGGTCCCCCCGGACGACGATGCCGCGCAGGCGATACGGCCGTCCCAAACAACCATTGGCCGCTTCAATTTCTCCCGCCTGTAAATGGCGGCGGATGCGGCTGCTGCTCACCGGTTCGTCTTGCCAGGTAACGATGTCGTTGACCAGTTCCACTGTATACCCTTTCTCCTGGCCGAGCGCCCGCAAAAAGGGTACGTCTCCTTCGCGCCGGTAGCCCAGCGCAAAATTACCGCCCCACAACTGGCGCATATCCAGATAGCGGCACAACTGCTCCACAAAATCGGCAGCGCGGATGTGGCGTACTTCGTCGTTGAAGGGGTGGGTGATGACCACATCTACGCCACAATCGGCCAGCCAGTGTACCCGGTCGGCCAGGGTGGCAATGTAATACGGCCCTGTCAGGTCACGCAAGACGCGCTGGGGGTGGGGGAAGAAGGTGAGTACGGCCGTGCGCATGCGCATCTCGTTGGCCGCCGTTACCATCCGTTTGAGGACGGTCTGGTGACCCAAATGCACACCATCAAACGAGCCAATGGCGACCAGGGTGGGCACACGGTGAGGAATGTCGGCGAGTTGGTTAACGGTAATAAAATCGCTCATAGTGGTTTGTAGAGATTAGAGATTGGAGATTCGAGATTGGACAATCTCCAATCCCTATTTTACCAATTTCAAACGGGATGAAACATTTTGTGTGGCTGCCACTCTTGTGTTTCTTGTAACTGCACAATACCGATAAATAGATTTTCGGGTGTGTAGGCGCGGGCTAACTTTACCTGGGGGTGGATTGGCTGCCAGGGCACGGTCTGTCCCTGCCACAGGCGCGCCGTTTCGGTTTCAGTAAATGTCACTGGCGGCAGGTGGTCCACGGCCGTATCCAGCGGCAGCATATGGGTATTCAGGTTTTCAGGTGTGAGGGCGTCCAGGGGTACGGCCGTGTCTAACGTAAATTCGCCAACGGCCGTGCGCCGCAGCGCGGCCACATGCCCGCCACAGCCCAGCGCCTCGCCCAGATCATGCGCCAGGGAGCGAATGTAGGTTCCTGACGAGCAAACGACGCGCAGTGTCAATTGCGGTAAGTCAAAAGCCAGTTGTTCCAGTTCATAAATGGTGACGGCGCGGGCTTCTATTTCCACTTCCTTGCCCTGGCGCGCCAGTTTGTACAAGGGCTGCCCATCCTTTTTGATGGCCGAATAAAGCGGTGGAATTTGTTGGATGGGGCCGCGAAATTGGGCCAGCGCCGTTGTCAGGTTGTGGGGGGTGAAGTGGCACGGCCGTTCCGCCACCACCACACCATCGGCATCATACGTATCCGTGTCTTGCCCCAGGTGAATGACCACTTCATATGTCTTGGGCTGCCCCACCAGGTATTCCACCAGCCGGGCGGCCCGCCCCAGGCAAACCAATAGCACCCCGGTCGCCAGTGGGTCTAGCGTGCCCGCGTGCCCCACCCGGCGCAGCCCGGCCACGCGCCGCACCCGGTTCACCACATCATGCGAGGTCAAACCGCCGGGTTTGTCAATGTTGAGGATGCCTTCGGGGGGGGGCATAGGAGAGATTGGGAGATTGGGAGATTAAGTGATTAAATCTCCCAATCTCCCAATTACGATTCTTTGCTCTGCTGGCGAATGGCGGCTTTGCAGGTGGTGACGACCGTGTTTTCGGCGGTGGCCAGGGGGCCGGGCAGCGTGCAGCCGGCCGCCAGAGGATGGCCGCCGCCGCCCAGGTTTTGGGCTACTTCGCCTACGTTGTACGGTGGGCGGCAGCGCAGCCCCACGCGCACGTTACCATCCCCCATTTCGATCATGACGGCGCCCATAGCTGCTTCGTCTACATCGGCCAGGATGTTGCTGAGGCCGTTGGAACTGGAGCCGTTATGCCCGGCTGCTTTACGTTCCTGGTGGGTGATGGTCGTCCAGACCAGGCCATCTTCAAACTGCATATTGTTCAGGCCATAACGCCACAACTGCACGGTAGACCACTCTTTCAGGTTAAGGGCCTGGGTTGTGACCAGCGGTAAATCTGCCCCGGCAGCCACCAGCGCCGACGCTATGTGCAAGGTGTCCGCGCTGGTGCCGTTGGTGCGGAAGCCCATGGTGTCGGTGACGAGGCCGGTGAGCAGGCACAGCGCCAGGTCGGGGGTCAGGGTCAGTTCCCAGGCGGTGAAGAGGCGGTAGAGGATTTCGGTGGTGGACACGGCCGTGTCCGCCACCAGATTGATCTGCCCAAAACGGGTATTGGTGGCGTGGTGGTCAATGTTGATAACCGGCGGGCGCGGGGCGAGCAGCCCGGCAAATGACTGCCCCATGCGTTGTTCGTCGCCACAGTCCAGGGCGATGATCAGGTCAACCTGGCGGCGATAGGGGGGGCGTTTGACCTGGGTGGTACGGGGCAGAAAGTGAAAACGCTCCGGTACTTTATCATCACACAGCAGGACGACTTTTTTATCCCACTGAGATAAGGCCAGGCCAACGGCCGTGAGTGAGGCCACCGCGTCTCCATCCGGGCCGGTATGAACAATGGCTAAAATATGATTGGCTGACTTAATGGCACGGCGGATTTCGGCGATAATGGGGGCGTCAAATTCTGGGCTGTTCAGTGGCAAGGTTGTTTCCCTATGGCGATTCCGGTGCGTCATCAGCGGTGGGCGGAATATCCAGCGTATTTAAAATATCTTCCACTTCCTGGAAATGGCGCAGGCGCGGGTCCCAATGGAAATGTAAATGGGGCGCTTTGCGCAGGCTCATGCGACCAGCCACTTCATGCCGCAGATAACCTGAGGCTTTGGCCAATGCGGCCATTACCTCTGCCTGGCGTGATTCATCACCCAGGGCATTGACATACACATCGGCATGCTCCAGTTCACGGTCAATGGTCACCTCAGTAACGGTGACATCTTGCAGGCGAGGATCGTTTAATTCCCGTCGGAAAATCTCGCTGAGAAGCTGCTGCATCTGTTCGGCGGTGCGTTGTTGGCGAATTTTACTCATGATCAGTTTGAAAGACCCAAAGGGTTTCAAAAACCTTCGAGTCTTTTACGAAACTTCTACCTTTTTGCTGACGAAAAATTCGAGAATATCACCCGGTTGGTAATCCTGGTAGTTTTCCAGGCCGACACCAAATTCAAAACCGATTTTGACTTCGCGCACGTTTTCGTGCAAATGTTTCAGGCTGCTAATGCGGGCTTCGTGCAGCACTTTGTTATTGCGGATGAGACGGCCGTAAGCATTCCGCCTGGTTTCGCCGCTGCGCATGTAACAGCCGGCAATGTTGCCCACACTGCGAATTCGGAACACCTGTCGCACTTCCGCCCGGCCAATGACCACCTCTTCATAGGTGGGCGCCAACATCCCCTTCATCGCTTTTTCCACATCTTCAAACAGCTTGTAGATGATGTTATAGGTTTTGATTTGCACACCCTCGTTGGTGGCGGCATTGCGGGCAATGTGGTCGGCTTCCACATTAAAACCGAGGATGACGGCCTGCGAAGCGGAAGCCAGCATCACGTCACTTTCGGAAATGGCGCCGGTGCCGGAGAGCAGGATTTCCAACGAGATTTCTTCGTTTTCCTGGCTCATCTTATTCAAAGTGGTGATGATCGGTTCTAAAGAACCCTGCACGTCGGCCTTGATGATGAGATTGAGCGTTTTGCTTTCACCTTCCAGCAGGCGGGCGAAAAAGTCATCCAGGCTCACGCCGCGGCTGGGCATGACTGCGCCAATGCGCTTTTGTTCTTCCTGTTCGGCGACAAAGGCACGGGCATCCTTTTCACTGCCAACGGTGATAAACTGCTGCCCGGCGCTGGGGACGCCGTTCAGCCCGGAAACAGAGACGGGCGTGGCGGGGCCGGCTTCGTTGATGCGGTTACCTTTGAAGTCGTACATGGCTTTGACACGGCCGTAATGCTCTCCAATCACCAGTGTTTCCCCTACCCGCAGTGTGCCGTTCTGCACCAGCAGCGTACTCACCGGGCCACGTCCTTTTTCCACCCGCGCCTCCAAAACCGTGCCCGTGGGCCTGGCTTTAGGGTTGGCGCGCGGTTTAATTTCATCGGCCACCAACAAGATCGCGCCTAGCAGATCGTCAATGCCATACTGCTCTTTGGCCGACACTTCTACCACCATCGTATCGCCATCCCACTCTTGTGGCACCAGCCCAATTTCTGCCAACCCTTGCAGCACTCTGGGTGGATTGGCATTGGGCAGGTCAATTTTGTTCATAGCGACGATGATGGGTACGTTGGCAGCGCGGGCATGGTCAGCCGCTTCTCTGGTCTGGGGCATGACGCCATCGTCGGCCGCCACCACCAAAATGGCGATGTCCGTAGCCTGAGCGCCGCGGGCGCGCATGGCGGTGAACGCTTCGTGACCGGGTGTATCCAGGAAGGTGACCAACTGCCCTTCTTTGACGGCCTGGTAAGCGCCAATGTGTTGGGTAATGCCGCCGGCTTCACCGGCGGTGACGTTGGTTTCGCGGATCACATCGAGCAAGGAGGTTTTGCCATGATCCACATGCCCCAGCATGGTCACGATTGGCGGTCGTGACGTCAGGCTGCCCTCTTCTTCATGCGCCAATACCTGCCGCCAGATGGGTTCCTCTTCCAGGGCTGTGGCTTCTTCCTCTTCTGCCTGTGCTTCAGCCACGACCTCATACCCCATCTCTTCAGCGACGATGGCGGCGGTATCAAAATCAATTTCCTGGTTGATGTTGGCCATAATGCCATTGCTCATCAACTCTTTGATCACGTCAATGGGGCTGACCTTCATCAGCTCCGACAAGCCCCTGACGGTAATAAAATCCGGTATTTGGATGGCTGTTTTGGTTTCTGTCATACCTCAGTTCCCAATGATTCTTATGGTAGAGATTGGCGGTTGGAGATTGGAGATTAGAGATTGGCCAATCTCTAATCTCCAATCTCTAATCTCTATGCCGGTTTGTGAAGGGCAATAGCTGCCAATTCTTCGGCCGTGATGTTTGTTTTTAATGCCTGCGCCAGGATACCCGGTTTGTGGCTGAGGCTGTCCCAACAGGTAGGCTGGTCGCAGAGATAAGCGCCACGGCCGTTCCGTTTGCCGGTGGGGTCAACCACAACTCCGGCCTCTGCTGTATGGACAAGGCGTGTTAAGCGGCGCTTGTCATATTTTTGGCGGCACATCACACAAGTCCGTTGTGGTGTGTGCCTGGGGCGGTGTGGCTTTTGTGGTTTTGCCATTGGTTAAAAGTCTTCAAACTCGCCCCATTCATCGCGGTTGCGACTGCCTTTGCGCTTGCGTTTGGTGACCACTTCACCCGCATCTTCGTCAAAGATAAGCTCCTTGCCTTTGCGGACCTTTTTGCTTTTCTTTTTATCGTCCACCACTTCTTCCAGGGGCGGCGTGGTGCGAGCAATCTGGATGACAGGCTGCTTTTTCTTTGGTTCAGGCGCCGGCGTGGTCTTCACCAATGAATGAGACAGATCTTCTATGACGGGCGTCGGTTCTTCGGCCGGCGCTGCAACCATGACAACCGGTTCGGCCTCAGCTTCTACCGCCGTTTCTATTGGTTCTGCCACGCTTTCTACCATTTCGGCAGCGGCCGCTTCCGTTTCTGCTTCTACGGCAATCACCGCCTCAGCTTCGGCTTCGGCTGCCGCTTCTGCTACTGCTTCGGGCACGGCCGTTTCCACAACCACTGGTGCTGCTGCCGTTTTGCTCTTCTCATAGCGGGCCAGGTGTTCTTTGGTCGTTTCCAGAGCGGCGTCACCCAGCCCCTTAAAGCCGAGGAAGATATGGTCGCCCATTTCCAGAACCAGCAGCAAATCGCCTACCGTTTCCACCTGATTGTCTAAGAGTAAATTGTGGATGCGGCCGGGCAAGTCCAGGGCATCCAACGGCACCTGCCAGGCATTATCGGGCACAGCCCGCCGGGCAGCGGCCCGTTTCTTACGCCAATCCTCGTGTTCCGCGGCGCGTTCGGCAATGATGCGCCCTTCCACCCCACCCACGATGCGGTCGAGGATGTGGAAGTCTTCGGAGGTGATCGGCCGGCCGGCCTCTTTCTTCGCCAGTACCAGATGCGCTTTTTCGATCAATTCGGGATTGGCGCGCAGGTGCTTGTCTACCGCCGGATGGTCCAGGTTTTGCAGCGATTCGGCGGCTGCTTCCGTCAGGCTCTTGATGTCAATGCGCCAGCCGGTGAGTTTGGCCGCCAGGCGGGCGTTTTGCCCCTCGCGGCCAATGGCTAATGACAGTTGATCGTCGGGTACTATGACAACGGCCGTCTTCCCTTCTTGCGGATCATCATCCAAAAAGACGTGCGAAACCCGCGCCGGGCTGAGCGCCTTGGCAATAAAAATCCGCTGGTCGCCGTCCCATTCAATCACGTCAATCTTTTCGTCATTCAGCTCGCGCACAATGCTCTGGATACGCACGCCGCGCATACCCACACACGCCCCCACCGGGTCAACCCCCGGCTGCAGCGCCTGCACGGCCACCTTCGAGCGCTGTCCGGCTTCGCGGGCGATGCTCTTAATTTCTACCTGTCCGTTATAAATTTCCGGCACTTCCAGTTCCAACAGGCGGCGCAACAAGTTGCGGTGATTCCGGCTGACAAAAATCTGCGGGCCGCGATTGGTGCGGCGCACTTCCAGCACATAGACCCGAATTTTGTCATGCGGGCGGTACCGTTCGCGGGATACCTGCTGGCTTTTGGGCAAAATCGCCTCGGTGCGCCCCAGGCCGATGGTCAGGTTTTGGCCGCTGATGCTTTGCACGGTACCGTTGACCAGTTCGCCTTCACGGCCAGAAAAATCTTCATATAGTTGTTCCCGCTCGGCTTCACGCACACGCTGCAGCAACACCTGTTTGGCCGTTTGCGCCGCAATGCGACCAAAACCGGCCGTGGTGCTGTCTATCATGACCACATCGCCATATTCGGCATTGATGTGCCCATTGCGATGGGCTTCTTCCATGGTCACTTCCGTGCGGCGATCTAGCACGGAGTCCACAATTTCTTTTTCGGCCAGAATGGTGGGGTCGCCGGTACGGGGATCAATTTCCACCACAATGTTTTGCAAATTGCTCACCTGGTTATCCCGGCGGTAAGCGGAAACCAGCGCCGTTTTCAGCGCATCAATCACCTCTTCTTTGGGCAAACCGCGTGATTCACAAATTTCATTGAAGGCTAAAAGGAATTCGCTTTTCATTGGTTCAAAACCTTATCCATCCTTGAAAATAAAAACAAAAAAAGTGGGGGCTGCCCACTTTGCGCATGAATCGCTCAACTAAGGCAGCATTATATCACGGCCGTTGCCGTCCCGCAAAAATTGTGGGTTAAGGCATGGTTAAGATTCTCATTTTGGGTTACAAACGGTAGAAATAGCGACTGCTTTTTTAATGGGAGACCTCTATGAAAATTGCTTTGATATCTGATATGCACGGCCACGCGCTGGCGCTGGAGGCGGTGTTGGCTGATATACAGCGGCGCCAGGTTGACCAGATCATTTGCCTGGGAGATGTGGCGACCATCGGTTATCAGCCCCAAAAAACATTGGCCTTGATCAAGTCGTTGGGTTGTCTTTGCCTCATGGGCAACCATGATGCGGCTTTGTTGCAGCCCCACCGCGCCGCTGATTTCCAGATTGCGCCTTCCATGCTGCCGTCCCTGGATTGGTGCGCCGGGCAGCTTGCCGAAGAGGATTTTGCTTTTTTACGCACGTTCCTGCCGTTGGCCGAGGCGCCGTTGGGTGGACAAGATACCATGCTCTGTTTTCACGGCTCGCCCCAGGCTAATACAGACATCATCCTGGCGACGACGCCGGAAGTGGAATTGGACAGGTTTTTAGACGGCCGTCGGGCCAGCATCTGGGCGGGCGGCCATACCCATTTACAAATGCTGCGCCAACATGAGGGTATGCTGGTGGTGAACCCAGGCAGCGTGGGTAGTTCCTTCCGTTCAGTTTACAAACCTGGCAGCCCGCCCGTGCTAAATCCTTGGGCAGAATATGCCATTGTTTCCTGGCAAACTGGTCATTTGAGCGTGGACTGCCGTCGGGTTGCATTTGATCGGCAAGCTACCAAAGAAGCGATTATTGCCAGCCGCGTCCCTAACCAGGAATGGTGGTTGGCACAATATCGGGATGAAGAGGTGATGTATGAGTCTGGTGCATGATTTGTTGCAGAACAACCGCCAATGGGCAGCGGCCTTAAAGCTGGAGGCCCCTGATTTTTTCCTGAAGTTGAGTAAACAGCAAAAACCCTTGTTCTTTTGGATTGGCTGCTGTGACAGCCGGGTGCCGGCCAACCAGATTATTGGCCTGATGCCTGGCGAGGTGTTTGTGCATCGTAACATTGCCAATATCGTCAACAGCGCGGATATCAACTGCATGTCGGCGCTGCAATATGCGGTGGATGTGCTGCAAGTGCGGCATGTGATCTTGTGTGGTCATTTTGGCTGCGGCGGGGTGCAGGCGGCGGTGCATGGTGAAGGGCACGGTATCATTGATTATTGGATTTGGGACATCAAAGCAATCCTGACGCGGCACGAAGCCATGTTGGCCCAGGCGCCGGCCGAACGGCTGGTAGATTTGATGTGCGAGATAAATGTGATCGAGCAGACGTATGAATTGTGCCGCACCAAGGTGATCCGGGAGGCGTGGCAGCGCGGGCAGCCGGTGCGGGTGCATGGCTGGATATACGGCATACACGATGGCCTGCTGCAAGAGGTGATCCCAGAGGTAGACCGAACAGTTGACGTGGAAACGGTGTATCAGGCGGCTCTCACGGCCGTGACCCAAAAATATACTGGTGGTTAGTGGCTGGTGGTTTGTACCAGCCGCCAACTATCAGCCACTATCTCAAGGAGAAATTCCCCATGCGTAAGTTCTTGATGTTTATTTTGTTGTTGTTCACGGCCGTTGCCTGTGTGGAACTCATCCCCGCTATTGATTCCCCGCCAATTATGGACATTGGCAGCGGCGACTGGTATGAAATTTACTTCACCAACCCCACCTGCCCGCCAGAAAACCAGCGGCAGGGTGGCCTGGATGAGATCATCGCCGCCGATTTGTTAGAAGCGCAGTTGCAAGTGGATATGGCCGCTTTTGATTTTGACGCCCCGCCCATGGTGGATGCCCTGATTGAACTGCGAAACCGCGGCGTCCAGGTACGGGTCGTGACGGATACGGACCACGCCAGCCAAAACAGCATCAACCGGCTGCGGCGCAACGGCATCAGCGTGGTAGAGGACAAACGTTCGGCGTTTATGCACAACAAGTTCATTGTCATTGACGGCCGTTACACCTGGACCGGTTCCACCAACTTCACCACCAATGACATTTACTGCTACAACAACAACCTGGTGCGCATAGATTCCGCCCAATTGGCGGCAAACTACCGGGCCGAGATGGATGAGATGTACAATGACCGGAAATTTGGCCCCACCTCTCCCGCTGCCACCCCCAATGAACAACTAACCATCGGCGGCGTCCGTGTAGAAAACTACTTCGCCTCCGAAACCAAAGTGGCACCCATCATTGGCCGCCTGGTAAACCAGGCACAAAACGACATCAAATTTATGGCCTTTTCCTTTACCCATGAAGACATAGGCGAAGCGATGATTGAACGGGCGCAGCAGGGGGTGAACGTGCAGGGTGTTTTTGAAACTACCGGCTCCGAGACGGAATTCAGTTATTATGGTGACATGCTCAGTGAACGGCTGCCCAATTTGCAGGTGCGGCAGGATGGCAACCCCCGTCTGATGCACCACAAAGTGATTATCATTGACGGAAAAACCACTATCTTTGGCTCCTTCAACTTCACCGGCAATGCCAACAACAACAACGACGAAAACGTCCTCATTGTCCACGACCCCACCTTTGCCAGCTACTTCCTGGCGGAGTTTGAGGCGGTGTGGAATGAGGCGAAACAGTGAGAGGGGGCCACGGCCGTATAGCCGCTGCCGGGGGAGTACCAAAGTCCTATTTGTTTGTTGCCTGCCCGCAGTAACGGCGCTAAAATCGCCGCTGTTTTATTGGCAAGGATCATTACATCTCATCCGTGTGACCTTTGCGTACCTCTAATATCGTGATCCCATTCAGGCCCGGCTTAACGACGCCCGCAGCGGCGCAACGGCCGTCAAACTAAATGGCGAGAACCCCCATCAATTGAATCAGTTTTACAGTTAGTACAGTTAGTAAGGAGACGTTCCATGACATCTA
>CAADGU010000200.1 GCA_900696625.1 uncultured Chloroflexota bacterium
AAGCGGCAGGATATTGACCGCATTTGGGCGCTGGAGCCGGTCTCCATTGTCACCGTCGTGGGCGCGGGGATGCGGCACACGCCGGGTATTGCCGGGCGGCTGTTTATGGCGTTGGGCAATGCCAGCGTGAATGTGGTGGCCATTGCCCAGGGGTCGTCTGAGTGCAGCATCAGCGTGGTGGTGGCGGATCATGATACGGGCACGGCCGTGTCGCAGATTCACCGGCTCATTGGCAGTTAACGTGATATGGTATACTAAAGGTGGAGATGACGTATGAATGATTACTACACCACAACGGGAACAATATCCGACAAGAACACACTGATTTTGGATGGGCCAATCCCTCTTCCGGTTGGTCGGGTGCGGATTACGGTGGAAAGGATCATGGTTCCATCAACAGGTGAGAATTTTCTGGCGAAACTACACACGTTACAGCGAGCTTTGCGAGCCAGTGGATACCAGTCACGCACTAAAAGTGAGATTGATGACCAGATTCAGGCTGAACGAGATAGTTGGGGTGAATGAGTATGCGCCTTTATCTCGATTCTGCGCCTCTCATCTACCTGATTGAAGATGTGACTCCTTATGCGGAAAGTCTGACTAAACGCCTTTCCGCACCCAATGTAGAACAGGTATGTAGCGACCTCACGCGCATGGAATGTCGAGTCAAACCTTTGCGAGATGGCGAGATAGCTTTGCTCACCGCATTTGATACCTACTTTGCCGACATTATCAGTGATTTTGTGCCGTTATCTCGTGCTGTTATGGATCAGGCTACTGTGCTACGGGCGCAGTATGGCTTTAAGACGCCAGATTCTATCCATCTGGCAGCCGATATTGTCGGTCAATGTGATCTATTTCTGACAAATGATGGCCGTTTAAGCAAATGTAAAGAGATTACTGTGGAAGTGCTTTCCCTCTAAAACTAACCTGTGAACCCTGGTTAATCCTCAATTTAACCCTCACCCGATTTCCGCTTAACGGCCGTCAACGGCCGTTTAATCTTCCGTCAATTTGTAAATGATCCCCTGGCCTTGTTCCCTCCTTCACAAATCTCCATAATCACCCCCAAAGGATGAAATTCATCATTCATCCTTCATCATTCATCATTGTTAAGAGGAGATTGACCCATGCAACGTATGTTTGTTTTGTTTTTATTGACGCTGGTGGCCGTGTTCGCTGCCTGCCAATCAGGGGGGGCGACGGCCGTGCCCACCACACCCCCGACTACACCGGAAGGTGGCCAGACAACCGGCGGCAAGCTGGTGATTTATTCTGGCCGCAGCGAAAGCCTGGTCAAACCGATCATTGACCAGTTTGCCGCTGCCACCGGCGTTGAGGTGCAGGTGCGTTATGGCAGCACCTCGGAACTGGCCGGGGTCTTGTTGGAAGAAGGGGCCAACAGCCCCGCCGATCTCTTTTATGCCCAGGACCCTGGCGGGTTGGGCGCGGTGCAAAAGGCGGGGTTATTACGGCCGTTGCCCGCCGACATCATCGGCCAGGTTCCGGCCCGTTTTGCCGCCGAAGATGATTCCTGGGTAGGCATTTCTGGCCGGGCGCGCGTGGTGGTCTACAACACCAACGCCATTACTGACCCGGCGACGCAGCTGCCGGATGATATGTGGGGGTTCACCGATCCGGCGTGGAACGGCCGTATCGCCTGGGCGCCCAGCAACGGTTCATTCCAGGCCATGGTCACGGCCATGCGCGCCGCCTGGGGTGAAGAGAAAACCCGCGAATGGCTGCAAGGCATTCAGGCCAACAATCCGCGTGTCTTTGAAGGCAACACGCCCATTGTGGAAGCGGTGGCAAATGGCGAAGTGGCCGTGGGTTTTGTCAACCATTACTACCTCTACCGCTTCCTGAACGAGCAAGGAGAAGCGTTTACGGCGCGCAATTACTTCCTGCCGTCCGGTGGCCCCGGTTCGCTGCTGATGGTTTCCGGTGCGGGCATCCTGCAAGGGGCAAACAATGGGGCCAACGCGGAGCGGTTTATCGCCTTTCTGCTCTCCGCGCCCGGCCAGCAATACTTTGCTGCCCAGACGTTTGAATATCCGGTGATTGCAGGTGTGCGCTCTCAAGCCACACCCTCGTTGGCCGAATTGGATGAACTGGCGCTGGATATTTCCCTGGCCGACCTGGCCGACCTGGAAGGGACGCAGGATATGTTGATTGATCTGGGGATTATTGAGTAATTGGGTAATCAGGCAATTACTCAATTACCCAATTACCTCCCCCTCTGGTAAACTTGCGGCCATCTTCATCTCTGGATGCATCATGGCTCAGCAGTTATTCCTGGCATTTTTTCTCAGCGTCCTCATCGTCGCTTTAGCCTTTTGGCGGGGTTCGCTCTCGAACTCTGGCGCGGTGGGGGCGCTGATTGTGGGTACGGTGACGTTTGGCTTTGGCGGCTGGCAGTGGGGGGTGCTGCTGGCGATTTTTTTCATCAGTTCCAGCCTGCTTTCCCATTATAAAGAACGCGAAAAGAAGGCGGTGGCCGAAAAGTTTGACAAGGGACATCGCCGCGACATCTGGCAGGTATTTGCCAATGGCGGCGCGGGCACATTTTTTGCCCTGATGAATGTACTGATGCCATCTCCCGTCTGGCTGCCGCTGTTTGTGGGGGCCATGGCGGCGATGACGGCCGATACCTGGGCGACAGAATTGGGCACACTGAGCAAACGCCCGCCGCGTCTGATCACCAGCGGCAAGGTGGTGGCGGTGGGTACGTCGGGCGGCGTGTCGGTGTTTGGCACGGCCGTCTCCTTTGGCGGTGGGCTGCTCATGGGCGGTACGGCGGCGCTGCTCACCGGACAGTGGGAACTGGCGCTGGCAGGGGGGCTGGGTGGCCTGTTTGGCTCGTTGTTTGACAGCCTTTTGGGGGCCACCGTGCAGCAAATTTATGTTTGCGCCGTTTGCCAGAAGGAGACGGAGAAGCGGGTGCATTGTGGGCAGGCCACACGGCCGTTGCGCGGCTGGGCCTGGATGAACAATGATCTGGTCAACTTTTTGGCATCGTTGTTTGGTGGGTTTATTTCTTTGTTGGTAGGGTATTTGTTATTGGGATATTAGGATATTGGGGTATTTCCGCAGTCTCCCAATCTCCCAATCTCCCAATCTCTCACGTATGAACAACATTCCCCCCGGCTTCACCCTCTTGCACACCTTCAGCGCCAATAAGCGCCACATCACCCGGCTGGCCTGGACGCCAGACGGGGCTGCCCTGGCTACTGCTTCGTATGACCAGACGGTGCGGTTATGGGACATCATGAGTGGCCGGGAGATGCGCAAGTTGATCGGCCACAGTAGTTCGGTGTTTGCGGTGGCGGCAGCGCCCGACGGCTGCCTCCTGCTTTCCTCCTCCAAAAATGCGCTGAAGGTGTGGCCCCTGACCGGGGTGGGCCAATCGCGGGCGCTGCGCGGCCATGCCGACTACATTTACGCCATCGCCATCACGCCAGACAGCCAGACGGCCGTGACCGGCGATTTTGAAGGCAGGTTGTTCCTGTGGCATCTGGCGACAGATACACCCACTGCCCAAATAGCGGCACACAAGGGGCGGGTGAACTGTGCCCTGGCGCTGGCGGATGGAGTTACGGCCGTGTCTGGCGGCGCAGAGGGGCAGGTGCGTTTCTGGCGCATCCCGGATGGGCAGCCCGTTGACCAGATAGCCGCCCATAAAAAGGAAGTGTTGGCGCTGGCGCAATCGCCGGATGGGGCGGTGGTGGCCTCGGCGGGGCAAGACGGCCGTGTGCAAATCTGGCGCGCGGCCGACCGGGGGACGGTGTGTGGGCTGGTGGGGCATACGGGGGCGGTGACGGGGCTGTCTTTTGCCGCAGACGGCCGTTGGCTGGCGTCTAAGGCGGCCGATGGCACGGTCTGTCTGTGGCGCTGCGCCGATTGGACAAAGATCGCCACCCTGCCGGAACCCCATTCGGGCACACTCTTTGCCGGGCTGGCCTTCCACCCCCATTTACCGATTTTGGCGACGTTGGGGGAAGAGGATACGGCCGTGCGGCTCTGGCAGTTGGATGGGGATGTGCTGGCTGGGTAGTTACCCTGGTGATGTGCCAGGCCGCTCTCTTTCAGGCTGTGTTATAATGCTCAGGTCTTTGGCATAGCCGGGTGAAGGAGATTGAAGACATGACCATCACACTTGAAGCAGTTGGTCTGCCTGAAAGCGGGCTATTTGAACTCAATATCCACCAAACTGTAGATATTCAGGTGAATGCCGCCACAGCGCGCCGCCGGGTGACGCGCTATGTAGGTGACACCATTGGCGATTTACTCTATGGCGAACAGCCAACACTTGTTTTGCAGACACAACGCGCAGTCTGGCGTGTACCGGTGGCGATTGCCACTGGCGAAAGCGGCCGTATTGGGCAAGTGGGAATAATAGATGTGGATGTGAAAACAGGGGAGTTAAACATCACAGAGCTTCTGGTCGAGGAGATCCAAAAAAATGCCCGCCGTCTTGTTACCCGTTCCCCACTTTGAACAAAGCCAGTATGGTTACTGTTTGCCAGCTTGTGTACAGAGCGTAAAATGACGATACATATAGATATTCCCCCCGAAAAAATTGCCCGTTACCGGGCCACAGCGTTAAAACGCCAGTCCCAGGAAGCGGCAGAAATGAGCCAACGCCGTCAAAAAGCGTGGCAAATTGCCCGGCAAGCAGCCAATTTGTTGCGTGAAGAATTTAATGCCTCTCGTATTGTTGTTTTTGGTTCACTGGCACGTAACAGCGGGTTTACCCGATGGTCAGATATAGATATTGCCGCGTGGGGACTATCTCCAGAAGACACCTTTCGCGCTATGGGGGCTGTCATGGATTTACAGACGGACATTCCGGTAAACCTGGTAGATGTGAATACAGCCCGACCCACTCTACTAGCTGTTATTGAACGGGATGGCGTATCGGTATGATTGCCGCTTATTTGGATCTGGTAGACCGGATTCATCAGGAATTGAATGACCTGGAAAGAGTTATTGTTCGCGCTGAACGAGGTATTTATGCTGCCCGTCAACGTCCTGAAGACCAAGACCTGTATATAGATTCTGCGGCCTTGAATTTGCATGACTTTTATTCTGGCCTGGAACGTATTTTTCAGCAGATTGGGTCTATAGTGGATGGAAATGTTCCCAGTGGGCACAACTGGCATCAGGAGTTGTTACAGCAGATGCGTATGGAAGTATCAGACCTGCGCCCGCCAGTCTTGTCCGCAGAAGCCATGAAAATGCTGGATGAGTTTCTTCGTTTTCGCCATGTGGTGCGGAATATCTATGCGTTTCAGTTTGATCCTGAACGGATTGCACGGCTGGTCAGCCAGATGCGCCCGGCCTGGGGGCAGGTGCAGGCGGAGCTATTGGCTTTTGCGGCTTTTCTGGAGCAAGTTGCCACAGGGGAGTAGCTTTACAACGCATGATCCTAACGGCCGTGAAACACCTCCCTTCTGTGCCAGCGAATAGACTCTACAAACGGCCGTAGCGCCCCATCCACCGGGCCGATGAGGGGACGGCCGGCAAAGGTGAGCAGATGGCCGGGTAAGTTTGGTGTACTCGCCAGTTGGGGGGACGTTTTCACCTGATACTGGTCGGTAAATGTGACCAACCCCTCGTCAAATGTCCAATGGCATAAGTGGCACAAAGCCAGCCCGTTGCGTGGGTCGTCGTTATGGCTGACAGACCAGGGGATGATATGCGCGGCGGCAACGGCCGTGTGCCCATCGGCCGTGAGAATGCGTACTCCACAAATGGCACAGCGATGGTCATAGGCACGGACGATAACCCGACGAAAACCCTGATCACGCACCGGGGGAGGGATGTCGTTTACCTCTTGTGTACTTTCCTTGAGAACGGTATGAGCTTTAGTCAATAGTTCCTGACTGTATTGATAGGCAGCGGCATTGACCGCTCCCTGTTCGAGGAGGAGAGCATGTAATTCCGGGGCAAAATAGGTATCAATCAGAACGGTGCGTAATAAATGACGTGACTCTGGCGTGCAGAGCAACCAGTATAAGTCATCATCCAGAGTGGCGCCCAGGA
>CAADGU010000201.1 GCA_900696625.1 uncultured Chloroflexota bacterium
ACCAACCTTGTGGATTCTCGACAATTGCCGGCACCATAAAAAACGGCGCAAACATTACCAGAAAAGCGATAGCCCCCATTTGCTGTGCGTCCGAACTTTCCGTCATCATAGAGCCAACGGCCGTGAAAAACGAAGCCAGGAAGAAAAATGCTGGAACGGAGATGATCACCATTTGCAGAATGTCCCGCCAGCGGGGATTTAGCTCCATCAGCCAGGAAATGCCGGCGGCTCGACCGATCACCACCGCGGCCACCAGGCAGGCCAACCATACCAACAACTGCATGGCGGCGATGCCCACCCCGCCCAAAATTTTGCCGGTCATCAATTTCCCGGCCGATACCGAAGAGACCACGATTTCCATGGTTCGGTTTTCCTTCTCCTTTACCAGTACCTCCATCAGGTAGCCAGAAGTGGTCATCGCCAGGAAAGCGACAATGGCCGCCACAAACAGCGGCAGAAAATCGGAGAGGGTCGGGTCAGCATTAAAGTTCCGGTTCTGGTCCAGCGCATGCACGGTCACACTCACTCTGGTGAGCGCCCGCTCCGCCACTTCCGGCGGGTAACGGGTGAGATGGTTGCGGCGCACCATATCCTCAAATGCGAGCTGCACCTGGTAGGGAGTGCTAGTGATATAAATGAACTCTGCATTTCGGGATGTTGCAAAGTCAACCGCCAGCACGTAGTAGGCGTCAATCTCCCCATTTTCCAGCGCAGTCTGGGCGGCTACGGCCGTGTCAAACTGCTGTAACACCGCGTCTTCGCTGTCCAATGTGGTATCGGTCAGGAAGCCGCTCGGGTCCACATAACCCAACCGCGTAACCTGACGATTCAGCCTTTCCCCCAGCATGCCCAGGCCAACCGTCAGCGCCAGCAGCAGTGGCAGGCTGAACAGCAAAACCCAGAACGTCCTCTTGCGCGCCTCAAACAGGAAGTGGTGGCGGGCAATCAGCCATATGCGCGACATCATGCACCTCCTGTGCCCTGCCCCTGCACCACCTGGATAAAAATTTCATCCAGCGTAGGAGCGGCAATCTCAAACTCCTCCACCAGGGTTCCGGTTTTCACCAACTGCGAGAGTATTCCCTGAGGGGTCATCTCCCCCGCCAGTGTCAGATGCATCGCGCCGTTGTGCGGAAGTACCGTCTGGACGCCATCCAGCACGGGTATTTGCCCCTCCACCTTCAACAGCACCGCATGGGTGGAAAATTGGCGGCGGATGTCTTCCAAACGGCCGTAAAGCACGTTCTGCCCTTGATTAATCAACAACATCCGGTCGCATAATTCTTCCACCTTGTGCATCATGTGCGTAGACATGATGATGGTGGTTCCCGCGGCGCGTAGTTCCAACATCAAATCCTTCACCAGTTGTGTGTTCACCGGGTCCAGCCCGCTGAACGGTTCGTCCACCAGCAGCAACTCCGGGTTGGGAAGTACCGTGCTGATGATTTGCGCCTTCTGCGTCATCCCCCGGCTCAACTCTTTCACCTTCTTGGTGCGGTGTTGCCACAGGTCAAACCGCTCCATGTAACCGCGCAGGCGGTTATGCGCCTCCCTGGCCGATAAGCCCTTCAATGTGCCCAGATACACCAGGCATGATTCCAACTCCATCTCCTGGTACAACCCCCGCTCTTCGGGCATATAGCCGATGCGGTCTTTTTTCTCTTCTGTCATCGGCCCGCCGAAAATGGAAACCGTTCCCGCATCCGGCCGGAAGATGTCCAACAGCATACGGATGGAGGTAGTTTTGCCGGCACCGTTTGGCCCCAGCAGGCCGAATATCTCCCCTTTGGTCACGGCAAATGAGAC
Source organism: uncultured Chloroflexota bacterium (assembly GCA_900696625.1). GTDB lineage: Bacteria > Chloroflexota > Anaerolineae > Promineifilales > Promineifilaceae > CAADGU01. Next base: position 1,807 of record CAADGU010000201.1, read on the forward strand.
GTCGGTAACGGCATGCACAGTGCCGAATGATTTGGCCAGATTGCTGGCTTCTACCGTGTACATGGTAAACTCTCCTGGGTTTTACTGGAGACCTCTGCTGATGATCTCCCATGCAGCTTCTTCGCGTTTCTCAATGGAGACAATTTCGTATGCTTGATCCATCATCTTCTACTGCTCCATAACACAGAAAGCACAATAACACCAGATTGAGCATACACCACCCGGTCGGGTTTGTAATCGGTTAAACGTAATGCGGGAATAGTGATCTTTGTCCAGATAGTACAACGGATGGAGGAATAAGCGGATAAATTTCCAGAGGAGAATCCGTTCAATCTTTTATCCGCTGTAGTCATGGCGAAAAACTAAAGACACTACCGAATTGTGGCAATTCTCCTGGCAACGGCCACCTGTTGGATTTTTGAGATAAACTTGATGGTATGAAACGACGCCGATTGATCTGGATATTGATGATTGTGATGTTGGTTTGCCTGGCCGGGGGTTTGGCCGTCTACCTGACCATTGGGCGGCAGGTGAATCTGAGGGGTATGTGGGGCGGCGGCAGCGAGACGACACTGCAAGCGCCGCCGGGATTTGAGGTGGAACTGTTTGCCAGTGGGCTGCGTGGGCCGCGTTTTATTGCCTTTGGGCCGGATGGTTTCCTGTATGTGGCCGACCGGGGCAATAACCGCATTGCCATGCTGCCGGATGCGGACGGCGACGGCCGTGCCGATGACATCCTCTCCTTTGCCGATAATGTGCCCAGCCCGCACAGCCTGGTTTATCATGAAGGCGCGTGGTATGTGGGTGTGCCCAGCGGGGTGGTGCGCCTGGAAGATACGGACGGCGACGGCCGTGCCGATGTGCAGACGACCCTGATTGACACCTTCACGCCGCCCGGCCAACACAGCACCCGCACGGTTATCTTTTTGCCGGACGGCCGTATGGCGCTGGCTGCCGGTTCTACGTGTAATGTTTGCGATGAAACAGACCCGCGCCGGGCGGCTATCACCGTGTATGACAGTCCGGTGGGGCAAGAGACGGCCATGGGCGAGCGGGTTTTTGCCACCGGCCTGCGCAACGCGGTCGGGCTGGCGATTCATCCAGAGACGGGTGAATTGTGGGCCAGCAACAACGGCCGTGACCTCATGGGGGATGATCTGCCGCCGGAAACCATTTACATTGTGCGCGATGGGTTGCATTACGGCTGGCCTACCTGCCACAGTGGGGATGTGGTTGACCCGGACATGGGCAGCGCCGATAGCTGTGTGGGCGTGGAGCCGCCGGTTGCCGAAATGCAGGCGCACATGGCCCCCTTGGGCATTGCCTTCTACACGGGCAGCGCCTTCCCGGCCGAATACCAGGGCGACTTGTTTATTGCCCAACACGGTTCGTGGAACCGGCGCGTGCCGGTGGGATACGCGGTGATGCGCCTGCCCCTGGACGGCAGCACACCCACCGGCCCGGCCGAAGATTTTGTAACGGGGTGGTTAAAAGCGGACGGGACGGCTGACGGCCGTCCCGTTGGTCTGGCCGTCGGGCCAGATGGTGCGCTCTACATCAGCGACGATAAAGCAGGGTTGATATATCGGGTAGTAGCCAGACCCTAAGGGTTTTCGGAAACCCTTAGGGTCTTATGGTAGGGAGGCAGACCTGACAGGTTTCAGAAAACCTGTCAGGTCTTAACTATTCAAAGTCAAACTGCCACGAGGCATCGAAGTCATCTTCGACCATGTTGTACGTCAACACGGTTTGTGCCCCGGCCGACCAGCACCATTTGTCATTCCACCAGCGGGTAGACCAGGAAGTCCACGTCTCTGGTTCGCAGGAGCCAATGCCACCGGCTACCCATGCTTCCGCCGAAAGCTGTTCCACCACCGGCGTGCGTTCATAGGTGAAGGTGATGTCGCCGCGGGCGCTGACCACCTTGAGGTAATTGGTATGCACAAACGCCCCGGCCAGCCCGCCGTAATACTGCCCGCCGGCCTGGTCTGACCAATACCAGCCGCCAAAGCGCATCCCGCCGTTGATGGTCATCACTTTGGCTACCTTTTGGCCGTTGACGGTCGTGTCCCCATAGAGGCGTACATACGCCCCTTTGAGCAGGGTGGTGGCGTTGTTCTCGCCGGGCGCAGCCGGTACCAGGTGCAGATGATCCAGCACGTCGGGGAAGTGGTTCTGCAAGACGGGGCTGTTAGGGTCAATCGTTCCCGCCAACACCTGCCCGCCAAACGCGCCGGCTTTGAAGGGCACGAAGTTCCAGGCCGCTTCCAGGTTCAGGCCGATGTAACGCAGCACCATGTTGTTGTCTTCGTCGCCACCCAGACCGATGGCCCCGGTTGCTTCTTCCAGGCTGATGTTCCACATTTCAAATTTATGCACCAGGTTCACATCTTTGTGTAGACCCAGACCGGCTTCAATGGCTTGCGTGCCGGGGTTGAAGAGGCCGGTGATGTCCAGTGCAACCTGATTGCTCACCAGGCTGCATTGCACATTGACCCCTTCCAGGATGTAATCTCCATAGCGGCTGATCATAAAGCTGACCATTTCGGCATAGAAGATGGGCTGCGGTTCGTTGTTCTGCTGGATGATCAGTTCAATCGCTACCTGGAATGCTTCTAGCTGCATTCCCAGCCCAATGCCATCCACTTCCACCTGGCCGCGCATTTTGTTGAAGCGCGCGCCTTGTGCGGCTACCGCGCCCATTGCCCCGCCGCCAAAGTTGGCGGGCAGCGATTGCCCCGGCTGGCTCTCATACTCGTTGAGGACCTGGGTGGTAATACGGAAGCTGGGATTGGCGAATGTGCCATAGGTAGACCAGACATTGGTGGCTAATGTTTTGTAGCCATCGCGTTTGGCGTTGCTCATGCCCAGTTGGGCCGCCCAATTGTTCATGGTGGGGTTGGTGGGAACGGGTGGGTTTGCCCCGTTGACCGCTTCGGCCATGGCGCGGAAAACGGCCGTGCCCGAACTCTGCCCCAGGAAGAATTGAACGTCGCCCGGTTCCATAATCACGCCGGCATCCATGTGCATGATTTGGGCGCTGATGGGCAGGCCGTAGATATTAATGGCGATGGGGGGGATAAACCCATACTCGCGGAAGCCCAGCAGCAGGCCATGATTTTCCAGGGCGCTGGAAGCGTAGACCAGGTTGGCAAACTCATGGACGACCTGCACCATGGGCAGGTCCACCCAGACGCGCGCCCCTTTCAACTGTTCGTCGAAACCGACGTAGTCGTCGTGCAACTGCATCCGCATGTCTGGGTAGTCGCCGGGCGCGCCGGATTCACGCACCAGCAGGCCAAAGTAGGGAGCGGCAATCGCGCCCTGCACTTCCACAAAACCGATTTGTGACCAGTCGGTGATGGGGGGGGGAGCGGCGGTGGCGTTGGCGTCCCACACGGCCGTTTCACCCAACGCACTCAGCCGCAGCCCGGTTAGCAGCAGTGGGAAACCGTCGAATTCAAAGTTGGGCCGGTTGGGGGCCACCAGGATGTCGTCATACGGGTTGCCATCGGGTTGGAAGCCAATAGCGACACCGATCAGGGTGGGCGCCGGTTGGCCGGGCAGCGACAGATGCGGCAGTTCCAAAGCGCCAATGGTGCGCAGCACCCGATCCCAATGCGGGTAGCCCGGCAGGGCAGGCAGCGCGCCTTCGTTGGCAAAGACGGCGTGGTTCAGGTTGACATTGGTGTTCCAATAAGCCAGGTTTTCGTAGCCGTTGAGCAGTTCACCGCCGCCAATGCAGCCATCCAGCCCAAACCACATGGAGATGAAGCGCAGGTCAAGGTCGGCCGGGAAGGGCAGATCAACATCGCCGGTGATGTGGCTGTCGTAGACCAGGTTGTCCAAAAAGGAGAGGTCGAAGTTGTCAATGTCGGCCTGGTAGCCGTGAATGTTGGTAGTGAGCGGCGTGCTGATCTGGGCCTGGAAACGTTCGCTGATGCCGCCGTGCCGGATGTAGCTGTCTACAATGGCGGGCAGGGAAGCGATCTGGCCAGAGGGGCACGCTTTCCAGAAGAGGCCGTGATCGGTGCGGCGCACGTTGAGGCCCGGTTCTAGCTCGGCCGGGTTTTCCAGCCCCAGGTCTACCGTGTCGCCGGGGCGGGTGGCCCACAGCGCGGAGGTAGCCAGGCCGCTGATGGTCTGGCCAGGGCGTTGGCTGGTGGTTACCTGGCCCAGATAGAGTTCGCTGTTGAGCAGGCCGGCGACAAAGCCGTTGGGCAGCATCCATTCGGTAGCGGCGGTATTGGGGGTCACGGCCGTGTACAGCCCACCCCGATCATCCACCGTCAGTTGGTTGAATTGGACGGTGACGACGGCCTGGGTGTCTTCGTTGACGGTCTGGTGGTGGCTGAACGTGGCTACGCCATTGCCCAAAGACCCGGTGACGATCTGGCTGCCGGCCAGGGTGAGGTTTTTGTTGCCGGGAAGATTCAGGCTAAAGCCATAGGGGTAGCTGGCCAGGTAGCTCATGGGCACGGCGCTGTCAAACACGCCACCCAGACCGGCAGGGGTGAGGTGGAGGCTGTTGGCTACGGCCGTGTAACGGCCGCGCAAGAAGCCATCGTTGGCGTCGCCGGCGTTCAGATTGCCGGGGCCGGGGCGTTGGTAGCCGTTGGCGGCCGCCGGGTTGTAGCGTTCGCGGTAATCCATGCAGCCGCCGGCCATCTCGATACCGGCAGGGGTGACGGTTAATTGGCCGGTGGGAACGACGGTGGTGGGCAGCGTCTCCAGGTTGAAGCCCAGAATGGGGTCATCACCGGCAGCGCAGCCGTGGGTGGCAATGTTGCTGATGTTGGTCTGGAAGATGAAATCCAGGTTAGCATGGAGCCTTAAATCTGTCCCGGCCAGATTCAGGGTGTCTAGCTCGGCGCCATTGGCGTCAATGGTGCGGATGTTGGAGGGCATGATGACGCGCACTTTGCCGGAGCCGTAATTGATGTTGGCGAAGAATGGCCGGGCAATAATCTCCGCCACCTGGTAAGACAGCCCGGTTTCCGATGTCACCAGCAGGGGGGACCCGGTGTTGGCGATGACGTTTACATTGATGAAGCCGGTGCAAACGTGGTTTTGCGCGTCAGCGACGGTGATATTTTGGAACTGCATGGGGATGAAAACGGGCGCGCCGTTCTGGATGACGCGCAAGTCGCCCCAGCCGGAGATGTTGTTGCCGACCATGGCCGTGATGATCAGGTTATGCACTTCAAAACCATCGCCAAAGAGCAGCGGCTGGGTAAAGTCGTTGCCGTTGGGCAAAATGGGGGTGCAGTTGGGGATGACAATGGGCTGGTTGGGGGTGTACAACGTGCTTTGCACCAGCCCTTGCCCGATGGGGACGGGGATGTAACCGCCGGCCTGGGGTTCGGCGTTGGTATCGAACTGCATGGGGATGGTGTAGCCAACCGGTTCGCCGGTGCGCACGTCAAACTCCATGATGCTGTAGAAGTAACGGCCGTGTTGGGCGCTGGCGTCTATGTAATTGGCAATGCACATGGATGAAGGGAAGATGGGGGTGATCTGGTTATAGCCTTCGTCCGGGCTGACGCTGCGGAAGACGGCGTACAGGCGCATCCCACCAATGGGGCTGCCATCTTCGCAGGAGTTCCAGCCGAGCATGGTCCCGGCGTTGGCGTTCCAATCGAGTTGGGTCAGTTCAAACAGCACCAGGGGGCGACGGCCGTCGCTGAGGGCGCGGTAGAAGCGCGGTTCAGAGGAAAGCTCACCCAGGCCAAATTTGAGTACGGCCGTGACCGTATAGCTGTACAGTTCGCCGGCCCGCACATCTGCGTCGTTGTAGGTACGGACGCTGGGGCCAATGTTGTTGATGACGGTGGGATCGTTGTTGCCGCCAGAGATGGTTTCCCGGTTCAGGCGAAAGCCGCCAACCAGGGGCGAGTTGGTCATTTCCCACTCGACGCGCGCGGTGGCGTTGCCCCATTCATCCAGGGCGACGGTGGTGATGTTGGTCAGGATGGGGTTGGGTAAGTTGGGCGGTTGTTCGCTCACCCATTCGTCAATCACCGCCGGGCTAGATGGCTCGGAGATGTTGCCAAATTCATCTACCGCCCGCACGGTGCAGGGCACGTCGTCCAGGGTGAAGGGCGGCTGGTACAGGTCAGTAATGACAAAGGCGGGCATATCGCCGTTGACGGCCGTTTGTTCCAACAAGAAAATTTCTTCACCGTCCGGCCAGAAGGTGCAGCCCACCAGGTAGCGGGTTACATTGGCATCCCCGTCGGCAATCAGGCAGTAGTCGGGCGTGGGGTCGCTGGGGGTGGGCGAGCAGTAGAACGCACTCAGCACGGGGCGGCCCGGCGGGGTGATGTCGTGCAGGGTGGCGTGGACGGGCATGGTGTATTGGCTGCGGTTGCCAGATTCGTCTACCGCTTGCAGGCGATACCAGCGCGCCTCATCCAACTGCGGGTCGTTGTCTACCCATTGGAAGGTATTGGCGTTCACGGTGGCTACTTGCAGCCAGCAGTCGGCGTCGTTAACACATTCGGCGGCGGGCGTGCTGCTGTTGAAAGCGCGGGTGCGCTCGACGCGGAAGCCGGCCAGGTCGGCGGGCGGGTCGGGCATTTCCCAGGAGAGTGTGACCTGGGTATGGCCGGTGTTGACGGTCGCCCGCGCATTTTGCGGTGGCAGCGGCGGCAGGAAGTCATAGGTGGTGACGGGTACGGCCGTGCTGAATTGGGCGCTGTGGGCCGGCCATTGCCGAATTTGCCCCAGGGCGTCACGGGGGGCCACGCGGTAGACGTAGTCGCCATGTGCCGGGGTGGGGTCGGCATAGAAATGTTCGATCATCTGGTAATCTTGCCCGGCGGCGCCTGCCAGAATGACGCCCGAAGCCACAATGTCTGGCGGGGCAGCGGCGATGGGCTGCACGGAAATTTCGCCGTTAACCTGGGCCAGGGCGTTGGGGGTGGTGCGCGGCGCGCGGTAGATGTCGTAGCCAATCGTCCAGGCGGCGGGGAAGGCCGTGCCTGCCGGTTCGCCCACATCCCAGCGCAGATAGGCGTTTTGGTGGAAGCGGCGGTCGGCCTGCACCTGGCCCCAATCGGCGGCTTTGGCGTGGGTCAGTTCGCTGGTTTCGGGGTCAAGCTGCACAGCCTGGACGTTTTGCGGCGCGGGCAGTGGGGTAAGCTGCCCGGCGATGAGTGTCACTTCACCCATCAGTTCATCATCGGCGGCGCGTACCACACGGTAGCTGTAGGTGGTTCCGGGCACAAAGTCGGTGTCCAGAAAACCCCAGCCGTTGATGAGGGCGATGGGGTAATACTCGTTGGTTAGTTTTTGGGCAACGAGCATGTTTTCATCGAGCATGGCGTATAAAGTGGCGATGCTGGTCACGTTTTGGTCAGCGTATTCGGTGCGTAGATCATTGTAGAGGGTGGGCCAACGGCCGTCGGTACTGTTGAGTGTGGCGATGGCGGCGGCCGCGTTGGCCTCCCGGCCAATGGTTGCCAGCAGTTGGTACGCGCCGCCGCCGGCGCGGCGATACACCTCGAATTGGGTGTTGCAGTTGGCCGTGCAGAACCAGCGGATGAGGGTGCGGTCTGTGCCCGTGGCGTAGCCGATGGTGGGCGCTTCCGGTTCTTCGGGGATGGTAATGATGGGCAGGAAGGTCTGGTATTCCCCACCGGCGCGCACAGCCGCCTGTGACCGTGAGGCGAAGCTGATGGCCAGGATGAATAGAAGCAAGAGCAGCCCTTTGAGGGGAGTCAAGTTTCTGGGTGAGAATGATTGTTGGTGCATTTCGTTTTCCTTATTTGTGTGTATGGCTGATAAAAGTGAGGCGTTCCCACGCTTCTCACCGTCCACTTTCCCCTGTTCTCTTTTTTTTCTCTTCCAGTTTCAGGCAACGGCCGTTTCCCGTGCGGCTTCTTGCATGGTGGAGGCCAGGATGGTGTAAACGGCCGTCCATGCTTCCTCCACTTCGGCCGTAAAATGCGCCCCCAACCCCTGGCCTAGCGTCCATAACAACGCCGCGCCTACGGTCTGGTAGTGCTGTTCCTGGACGCCGTAACCAATGTGCCGGATCCCAAGCTGGCGCACCGCCGGTAAGATTCTTTCCGGTTTATTGAGTCCACCGACGGCAAAGGCCAGCGTGGTAATCAGGTGGTGTTTTTGTTCGCTCATGTCCGCTTTGAAGAGGCGGCGCAGGCTGGGGTCTAGCTCAAAAAGGCGGTCGTAAAACAGATTGGCCGCAATATCGGCTATCGGTTTGACCCTCTCAAAACTTTCCTGCACTAATTGAATTTGTCTCTGGTTCATTCGGTGTCAATCTCCTTGTATCAAAATGAGATTGGTTCAATCTCCCAGATTGAACCAATTGCAATTCGTATTCATCAGAGGCACTATAGGCAGCTATCGTCACAAGAACGTGACAAGAACGTGAGCTTTTTGGGTAGAATAGGGGGGATGATGCAACTCTCGTTGACCTTATTTGGCGGCTTCACGGCCGTGACCGCCATCGGCCCCTCTCTCCATTTCCCCACCGACAAGGCGCGGGCCTTACTGGCCTACCTGGCCTTGACGCCGGATAGTCCGCTGCGGCGCGAGGCATTGGCCGGGCTTTTCTGGCCGGAGCAGCCCGAAGAACTGGCGCGGCAAAATCTGCGCCAGACGCTCTCGCGCCTGCGCAAAAGCCTGGATCAGGCGCAGCCCGGTTTGGGCGCGCAACTGCTGACGGTGACGCGGCAAACGGTGGAACTGCACGGGCCGTTTAACACAGCGGACGTGACCAGTTTTTGGGAGCAGGTGACGGCCGTCGCCAGCCACCCCCATACCAGCCTGCCGGCCTGTTCGGTTTGCCTGGTGCGGTTGGAAACGGCCGTCGCCCTTTACCGGCGCGGCGATTTCCTGGCGGGATTGTCTCTGCCCGATGCGCCTGGTTTTGAAGAGTGGCTGCTGTTACAGCGCGAGCGGTTGTACCAGAGCCAGTTAGCCGCGCTAGGCCAGTTAGCCGCTGCTTATGAGCAGCAGGGAGCTTTTGACGCGGCGCATCGCTATGCTTTGTGGCAAATAGAGTTGGAACCCTGGCGCGAAGAGGCGCACCGCCAGGTGATGCGCCTGCTGGTACGGAACGGGGAACGCGGCCAGGCATTGGCGCAGTATGAAACCTGCCGCCAACTCTTGCAGACGGAACTGGGCATTGAACCGGCGGCGGAGACGGTGCAATTATGGCAGCAAATTAAAGGGGGGGCGTACCAGCCGGCGGGAATGCGCCGGACGCACATTCACCATTTTCCCAACGACCTGACCCCTTTTGTGGGGCGGGAACGGGAACTGGCGGAGATTCTGGCGCTGCTGCGCGAAAAGCAGTGCCGGGTGCTGACGCTGCTGGGGCCTGGAGGCATGGGAAAGACCCGTCTGGCGGTGCAGGTGTGCCGGGTGCTGGCAGACGGCGGCGCGACGACCGATGAAGGTGGGGCCTATGGCGATGGGGCCTATTTTGTGCCATTGACGGCCGTCACAGACGCGGAAATGCTGGTGACGGCCGTTGCCCAGGCTGTCGGGTTGCCGTTGGCCGAGCATCTCCCGCCACGCCAACAATTGCTCACTTATTTGCGGGACAAACAAATGCTGCTGGTTGGCGACAATTTTGAACAGGTAGCCGCGGGGGCAGAGTTGGTGGCCGCTGCTGCCGCCGCCGCGCCGCAGGTGCAATGGCTGCTCACCAGCCAGCAGCCGCTCAATGTGCATGCCGAGCGCCGTTTTGTGGTGGGGGGATTGGATTATGCGGCGGCAGAAACCGCGGATGCGGTGCAATTATTCCTTAGCAGTGCGCGGCGGGTGCGGCCTGACTTTCGCCTGACCGCTGCCGACCTGCCGGCCTTATGGGAACTATGCCGCTTGTTGGATGGGATGCCGCTGGCTTTGGAAATTGCCGCCGGTTGGGTGCGCTTGATGGATTGCCCGGCCATTTTGCGGGAGACGCAAAAGAGCCTGGATTTTCTGGCAGCGCCCTGGGGTGATTTACCGGCGCAGCGGCAAAGCGTGCGGGCGGTGTTGGCGCATTCCTGGCAGCAGTTACCGCCCCACTTGCAGGGGGCACTGCGGCGGATGGTGCTGTTTACCGGTGGTTTTACGCTGGAGGCGGCGCTGGTAGTGCTGCCGGATGTGACTATGACGGATATGGCGGCGCTGCTGGACAAATCGTTGGTGACGTGGCGGGCCGACGGCCGTTACCACATGCACCAATTGTTGCGTACCTTTGTGCAGCAGCAGTCGCCAGGGTTGCCCGAAGAGGACGCACTCTTCCGCACCGAGTACTGCCGCTATTACCTCCATTTTTTGGCCGACCAGGCGGCAAAACTAAATGGGCAAAACCCGCAGCAGGCGATTGCCGCCATACAACATGATCTGGACAATGTGCGCCAGGCGTGGCAGTGGGCGTTGGCAGACCACCTGGCAGAACATATGGCAGAGCATACACTGGCGGAGCTTGGCCAGGTGGTGAGTGGCCTGGGGCGGTTTTACCATGTGGTGGGGTTGTTTGAGGAGGGTGAAAGGCAGTTTTTAGCGGCGTTGGCAATGGCGGTGGGCTGGCCAGCGTCGGCAGAAACGGCCGTGTTGCAGGCGCAGTTCCATTTGCAAGCCTCTCACTTTTTGGGGCAAACCGGCCAGTATCAGGTGGCGATTGAGCAGGCACAGCACGCGCAAAAATTGGCAGCGGCGTTGGATGATGTAGATTTGCGGGCGCAGGCATTTGGGCTGGAGGGTGAGTGGCAGCGGCATCTGGGGCAGTTTGCCCAGGCGCGGCATTGTCTGGACACGGCCGTGACCCTTTTCCCCACACCCAACCGCAACCGGGGCTACGCCCGCACCCTCCACCAGATCGGCCAGATGTACCAAATTCAGAGCCGGTATGAGGCGGCGTTGGCGGCCTTTGGCCAGGCCCGGCAGGTGTACGAAGCAGTGGGCGACCAGACGGAGATGTCTACGTTGTTGGGCAATATGGCCGAAGTTTATCGGCTGAAGGCGGACTATCCCCAGGCGTTGGCGTGCAGCCAGCAAGCCCTGGCGCTGGCTGAAGCGATTGGCTACAAACAGGCCATTGTCCAGAATTCCATAGTTTTGGCGGCGATTCAGCAAGATCAGGGGGAGGTGGCGCTGGCACAGTTCACCTGCCAGCAGGCGCTGGCGGTGGCCAAAGGATTGGGTTATGTGCGTGGCATTATCAACAGCCATATCAGCCTGGGGGTCATGTGCCTGGCCCAAAGCAAATTGGCGGAGGCGGCGCAGTGGCTGCACCTGGCGCGGGCGCAGGCGGAGGAGGTGGGGCTGCCCGATCTGGTGGCCAGAGCCGCCGGGAAACAGGGGGTTGTGCATGCCCATCGCGGTGAGCATGAAACGGCCGTGACCGCTTATGAAGAAGCGATTCAGTTGTGGCGTTTGTTGAACAACCAGGCAGAACTGAGCGTGAATCTGGGTAATCTGGGCACTATCTATTTACGGTTGGGGCAATATGAGCGGGCGCTGGACTATTACGAGCAGGCGTTGACGGCCGTGCAGACCGTAGGAGCGCGGCAGGTGGCGGCTAACATGATGCTGCGGCTGGGCAACGTCTATAAACGCATTGGCAATTTTGAACGGGCTATTGCCTGTTTTGAACATGCTCTGCAGACCTACCAGGCATTGCAACATAAAGGTGGTATGGCAAACAGTGTGGGTTGGTTGGGCGTGATGCATAGTGAAATGGGGGAATATGCAGCGGCGCAGGTGCGCTATGAGCAGGCGATGGCGCTTTCTCAGGAGATGGGCGACCACATTACCTCATCTATCTGGCTGATGAACCGGGCAGAGACGGCCATGCTCTTGGGGCAGCGTGAGCTGGCCGAAAATTGGGCGCAGCAGGCGGTGGATTTGTGCCGGACATTGGGCAATACGCGCTTTTTACCAGGCGCACTGGTGCATCAGGCTGATATTTATTTTGCGCATAGCAAGTATGAGCAGTGCCATCTGGTCTTAACCGAGGCGCTGCCCTTGAGCGATTCAGCAGGGGACCAGAAACTGGCATATGACGGCCGTTTGCTGCAAGCGCGGCTAGTTAATCAGTTTGGCGAACGGGAAACGGCCGTGACCCAACTCCGCGCCATGATTGCCGAGTTTACCAATGCCGACTACCAGGCGGAGCTGCATTTTTATTGGTGGCAGATGACAGGGGATGAGGGAGTGCGGCAAACGGCCGTGCAACTGTATGAGGTGCTGCTGCCGCGAATGCCCAATTACAAATTGCAGCAGCAGCTAAAAAAGCTGCGGGCGGTTGGGAGTGGCGCCTGACAGGAGAGTTATACCATTTGCCATGAACGAATTTGGCATTACCATTAGGCCACTATGATTGCACTACTCATTCAACTCCTCATGATCCTTACCCCGGCGGTGAGCGCGGTGACGCTTGGTTTGAAATATGACGAATTAAAACGGGCCGGGGCCAGCAAGGAATGGCCGGCGGTGAAAGCGGCTGTGACCAACAATACCATTGTGGACACCGGCAAAAAAGTGAAAGGCCAAAATGTGTACCAGCCGGAGATCAGCCTGAGTTACAGCGTGGAAGGCAAAAATTACGCGGTGAAACAACGGCCGTCCGATGCCAACGGCCAGCGCGAGGGCACTAAACAGTGGGCGCGGGAGGTGGCGCTGCAATACAAACCGGATACGGCCGTGCGCCTATACTACAATCCACAGCGCCCACAGCAGGCCACCGTTGTGCCCGGCCAGAGCAGTGTGAACAAAAACCAATGGCTGGTGATCGGCAGTGTGATGCTGCTGTTTAGCTTCATTTTGTGTGTGTTGGGCACAGTGGCTATCACGCAGCGCGTTTTAACGGTGAGTACGGCCGTCAGCTTCATCCTGGGCATCGTCGCTTTTGGCATGATGCTCATGTTGGGTTTCCTCCTCTATTTGCTGTCCCAAGAGTTACGGCCGAAGCAATAAAACGTGAAACGTGAAACGTGAGGTTTCTCCGGTCACGTCACGTTTCACGCATCAGGCTATGTCTCGTCCTATGCGTCTGGCGCTGGCCGGGTTGGTTGGGCTGCTGTTGTTGGCCTGCCTGGCCGGGCTGATTTATCTGCTCTCCACCTATCCCATTCTGGCACGGCCGTCGCCGGGCGGCACGGCCGTTGCCTGGTCTGGTCTGCCCCGGCCGATTGTCATTCATCCCCAATGGACGAGTTTTACCGCGCCGCAAAGCGTGAATGATGCTGTTGTACAGGAGGGGCTGCTTTGGGCAGCCACCGATGGCGGCGTGGTGGTGTGGGCGTGGGCCACCGGGGAAGTTGCTCGATTTACCACCGAACATGGATTGGCGGAGAATGTTGTCACCAGCACGGCCGTTGGCCGCGATGGGGCATTATGGTTTGGCACACAGTCGGGTGGCCTGAGCCGGTATGATGGTCTTTCCTGGCAGACCTTCACCACGGCTGATGGCCTGCCCTCCAACCATATCACCGACCTGGTGGCTACGGCTGATGGTATGATTTGGGCGGCCACGGCTGAGGGTGTGGGGCAGTATGACGGCCGTCGCTGGTACAGCCACACCCGCGCCCGCAGTTTTTTCCAGGTACCCGGGGAGCAGATACGGCGGCTGGCGGTGGCCCCCGATGGGGTGACGCTGTGGGTGGGCACGGATCAGGGAGTGGCCTGGTGGAACGGCCGTCGCTGGCAGGAAGTGGCGCATGTGGGCAGCCGGAGCATCAACGATATTCAAGACATCGCTATTACCCCAGACGGCATGGTCTGGGCAGCCACACCGGGCGGCCTGAAGCGGTATGATGGGGCGCGCTGGCGAATTTTTACGACGGCTGATGGGTTGGCAAGTGAGGCGGTACAAAACGTAACGGCCGTACCCGATAACACCGTCTGGCTGGCCTATGCGGACCCGGCTGCCGGGTTGACCTTGTTTGACGCCACCGGTTCTGTACCCGTTGCCAATACCGCTGCCGTTACTGCGCCGGTGCTGCGCGTGGCGGCCGTTTTGCCCAATGGTTTGTTGCTGACCATACCCGGTGGCCTGTTTTACGCCGACGATAGTGGCGACGACCGGTTGTTTACCACCCCGGCCGATTTGCCCGATCAGCAGTTTACCGGGCTGGTGGCGGCCAATGGCGTTGTATGGGCCAGCAGCGCGGCGGGGATCAGCCGTTTTGAGGGAGCAGTCTGGCGCACCTATACCACGACGCATGGGTTGGCGAGTGCAGGCGTGTCCGCCCTCACCCTGGACGCCAATGGACAGCCGGTAGCGGCTTTTGCTACGGTTGCTCAGGGCATTGCCCGGTATAACGCCGCATTGGATACCTGGGAAACGGTGGTGTGCCCGGTGGCGGGGCCGCCTTCCGCCTTTGTGCGCGCCGGGCTGCAAACGGCCGATGGCGCGCTCTGGTTTGCCACCAACCGCGGGCTGGCCCGTTTTGACGGCGCCAACTGGCGCATCTTCACCAGCCTAGATGGGCTGCCGTCGGACAACGTGCAAACGCTGGCGCGGCGTGGCGAGGTGCTGTGGGCCGGTACGGACAAGGGGCTGGCCTCTTTTGAAGATGGCGTCTGGCGGACGGCGCTGCTGGATGACGTGCGGGCGCTGAGCAGTGGGCCGGAGGGCACACTCTGGTTTTTTAATGCAGACAACCTGTTTGCTTTTGCGGCTGACGGCCGTGCCCTGACCCCCCTTCCTTTGCCGTTCGTTCGTCAGGTATACGACCAGTTAGCCACGGCCGATGGCTTCTGGCTGGCGGCGGATGCGGGCATCTTTTTCTGGCCGGTAGCAGGTGCAGAATGGCAGACGTTCCCGGCAGTGGACAGGCAGCCGATGGGGGAGATGACGGCGCTGGCGCAAGCGGCCGACGGCCGTATCTGGGCCGGCTCTGCGCAGGGTTTGTGGCAGTTGGCGGATGAGAGGGTATGGCTGCTACGGCCGTTGCCGGGGCAGGAACGTTCGCCCATTACGCGGCTGGTGGTGGATGCCGATGGTTCCTTGCTGGCGGGCACGTTTGACGGCCGTGTCTACCGGGTGGCGGCGGGTGAAATTGTCATTGAAAAACCAATGCCGTCCGGCAGTGAACGCGCTCCGGTCAGCGCCATCCTGCCGGTGGGCGAAGCGTTGTGGGCGGCTCATTTTGGCGGTGGCGTCTCCTGGGGCACAGGTAATACCGGGGAGCGCAATTGGCAGCGCGTGGACACGGATGAGGGATTACAGGCGGCCGTCAACAGCCTGGCAGTGAGCGCGGACGATGACGTCTGGCTGGGCACGGATAAGGGGCTGCTTTCTCTGCGCGGCGGCGAAGCGCCCGTTTGCCAGATAGAGCAGAGGGGCGAACCGCCCGCCTGGGCCGGGGTGCTGGTAGACCGGCAGGGGCAGGTGTGGGGCGTGAATGGGCCGACGTTTTGGCGGCTGGATGCGGGAAATCGGGTGCGGTCGGGGACATTGGTGAAGGCGGTCACGGCCGTAGCCCCTGATGGCGCTGTGTGGGTGGTGACAGAAAACGGGCTGGTGCGCCACACGGCCGGCCGCCGCCAGACCGTCAGCACCCCGGCCCCCTTTGCGCAGATTACGGCGCTGGCCCCGGCCGCCAACGGCACGCTGGGAGTGGGCACAACAGCGGGATTGTATTGGTATGACGGCCGTGATTGGCGCCATTTCACCGCCGCCGATGGCCTGGCGGCCAACCACGTAACCCACGTGGCGGTGGCGGCCGATGGGTCGGTGTGGGTGGGCACAAGGGGTGGGGTGAGTTGGTTACGGCCGTAGCGAAGGACGCGGATTTTCAGGATGGCCGGATTAACAAAATCCGCCCATCCTGAAAATCCGTTGTTATATTTCCACATGGTCAATAAAGTTTGTCAGCAGTCAGGGCAAACTGATTTTGAAACGTTATGAAAATTTTATGGACGCCATTTTTTTTTCGTAAAATAGTGGCTGTTCGCAGCTTTCTAAACGTGATTATTATCAGGATAGTTGGTGATTGATGTGTAGGTGGGGCAGGCGGAGCTAAAAAGATGACTTACGGCCAGTCAGACCAGTTACATAGCCACCGCTAATTTTTTAGAAGTTCTACAACTGTATAAGGCGCAACAACGCCGGTATTGGCTTTTCGCTCTTATTTGTGGAGAGGTATGTGTTGCTGCCTTACTGTTGTGGAGGCGAAATGCGTCAACGTCCCTATCCACTCCGGTCGTGATTGTTGCGCCCGCCATACAAACATGTCATTCAGGAAACAAACCTGGGGGCAGAAAACAATGAAGGGAGAGAACCATGGGTAATCAGCAACTGAAACAAGCCAGCTTTTTAATCTTTCATAAGCGTATACGTATTCTACTATCGGGTTCTTTAGCCGGACTATTTCTTCTGGCTGCCCTCTTATCTTTCTTGTTTTCTGGCAATTCTATACCGCAAGTGCAGGCAGCTGGCACCCTCGAAAGCTGGTACAATGAGCAGTGTGCTGCTACTTTACCAGGCTTTGTGGATAGAGGAATGAACGGATGGGCTTCTTCGGGAATGTCCCATAGGTGCTGGCAGTATCCACACGGTCTTGTGAGGCACACGGGGGTCATAACGTATGTAGGTAATATTCATGGTGTCGGATTTCAAATAAATACGCTTACATTGGGAAATCGTACATTGGAGTTTCTGCCGCGGAACAGCGGTGGTGGGGCCGACATTCCTATTACAACAGGAACAGGTACTTACCTGGTACATGATGGGTCATTACCATCAACGATTACTGACCTCTATGATCATGTTCTGACCACTAACAATGTTATTGGGCCAGGATATTTTGGTTGGGAAATATGGGGGCCTTTTTTGAGTGAAGAGGAATTCATATCTATAGACATAAGTAACATTGCAATCTTTGATGAAGGGCCATTACCACCTCTGCCTGGAGGTGACGACGGTGGATTATATCCCTTACTTGACCCGATGGTGCAAAATCATGGTGGTGAGTGCCCGGTATGCACGGCCGTCAACGCCCGAGGTTTTGTCGGCGGACCGATAGACACCTACAGTGGTAACCTCAGTTACGCGGAAACCGATTTATCCATTCCGGTTGCTGGTGGTTCTCTTGAATTTCGTCGTTCTTATGCTTCTCAGGCCACACAAGAGTATACGACGACTCTGGGCTATGGGTGGACACACAATTACGAGACGCGCCTGCATTTTACGCACACAACCCTGTCTAACACGGTTGAGTTACAGGCCGCAGGTGGTTCTCTTTTGCCATTTTTCATCACGAACACCAATGATATAACCACTTACATTCCCTATCCAGGCCGTCCTCATCAAATTCTTGTTTCACAAGATGGTTTGGTTTGGGATGCTCCCTCCAACACATGGGGACAACATATTGATACATAT
The DNA here is from genome assembly GCA_900696625.1 of uncultured Chloroflexota bacterium. Classification (GTDB taxonomy): domain Bacteria; phylum Chloroflexota; class Anaerolineae; order Promineifilales; family Promineifilaceae; genus CAADGU01. The sequence goes on from CAADGU010000201.1 coordinate 19,160, forward strand.
TTTAACCGCTTAAGTTTCCCACGATTTCCAGATTGGTTTATAGAATGGCTTGATAAAGGAGTGGGTTGAATGACAGGTCAAACTTTAAACATTTGTTATTTTGGTACAAAGCGTGGCTTTGACGTCGACAAACTTGACAAGGTATTGCGTGCGATTGTAGATGTAAGCGAAGAAGCCTCTGTTTATGCGTACGATGAAATTACAACTGCCTACCCCCATCTAGGCCCTCTCCATTTTGATTTTCTCCCTATGCCCCTGATATTGAGGTATAACACAGGCATTGTTGTTTGGGAGTCAATTGAAAAACCCCTCCTTCTTCAATCACAAGGTGTTCTGCTAGATCTTGGCATTTACCAGACCCATTCGAAGATGACAGATGGCGATCTCTCCAATAATCTACTCTTAGTTGCAGCCACCAAAAAATTCCAAAAACCTACTATCTACATGGTGCATGGTGTAGAGGAGCAGATCGAGATGGATCTACTGAAGGCAAAAATGAGATTAGAGGAATCTGATGTCTTGATGGTTTACGATAAATCTGCCCCGATTTCCTTAAAGGAAATTTTACAAAAACTGGTCAACGTAATTCTTGAATAGCCCAATAAAATACTCTGATGGGATGTGATCTTCCCCGGTTTGTGTGGCCGGTGTCATTTCGGCAAGCTCAATGCAGGCCCTAACGTGCCACATTCGTTTGCCAGTCACCAGCCAGTTCCTCATTGGTTTCAGCACGGCTTTTAGCGGCCGCTTTTCTGGCGTGACTGTTGTGGACACAGGCCAATTCCTCGTAGTCTGGCAAGACAGGCGCAATGGCAACGACGACATCTACGGCCAGCGATTGAGTTCTAGTGGGGGGACAAGCGGCAGCAATTTTGCTATCGCCAACGCGGCCGATACCGAACAAACGCCGGCTGTGGCCTGGAGCGAGGAAGCGCAGGTCTACCTGGTTGTCTGGCACAATTGTCATACATCTTGTTGCTGGTAGCCGGCATGGGCCTGGGCCTGTTCCTGAGCGGCTGTGGCCAGGATGGGGGCGGTACCTCCACCCCGCCCTCAGCCCCGCCAACCTTGCCACCGCCCACCCAACCGCCGCCCTCTCCATCGCCGTCCCCTTCACCATCTCCTTCACCGCCACCAGCGACAGGCACACCACCGCCACCAACGAACACGCCCCTCCCCATTCCGACGGTAACAATGACACCTTGCCCTACATATACATCGACACCATCGCCGACCCCAACAGAGACCCCTGGGCCGCCGCCCCAACCACCGGGTATTGTTCAAGGAACATGGGACACTTATCTAGACCTTTGGCATACACTTAAGAATGAGGGTTCCTCTTCTTTATTGGCAGATGGACGCATAGATGATCAGTACCTGG
>CAADGU010000202.1 GCA_900696625.1 uncultured Chloroflexota bacterium
GCTGGTTGCCAGTGCCGACGTGAGCAGCAGGGCATCGCGGGGGATGGAGGCAGCTAATGAAACAAGTAGTTCTTCTTTGGCGGCGGCCGATTCGTTATGCAGTTCGATGGCAATATCGGCATTGGCGGCGTCGGCCATGGCCCAGCCACTTTGCACGGCCGTGTTATAATCCTCCACCAGGTACAACACCACATCGTACCCGGCTTGCGTACACAGGCGACCAATCCCTTCTACAAACGGCCGTTCACCGGCCACCACCACTTTCATTAACCACTCCTCATATGGCAAAGTTGCCCAAGTATACCCTACTCTGTCAGTTTGAGAATCCGAACGGCCGTGTTATGCTTAAGCCGGTATCCCATGAACGAATTACAAGCCATAACCGCACAGCTTTATATGGTGGAAGGGGCGCTGCAAGAGGGCGCTGTGCCCGGCTTGCTGGCGCAGCAGGCAGCCACCAGACCGGCGCGAGGGCGCGAACGGGATTATTTGTTTGTCCATCTGACGTTAACCGGCAGTCTGGCAGACACAGCTAATCTCAGCCAACACCTGCTCACCCTCATCAGCCAGAAGTATTACCAGACTGGCGGCAGCGTCACCGCCGCTTTGCGCGTGGCGGTGCTGGAAGCCAACCAACAACTCTTGCGTCACAATCTCACCGTTAAAGGGCAGTCCCGTGAAGGGGCGATCACCTGCTCTGTTTTTCACCAGGGGGAACTGTTTACGCTGCAAGCAGGCGAAAGCACGGCCCTATTTGGACGCAATTTTGGCATTGAACGCATGCCACCGCAGCCACCGGCGCAGCTAACACCTCTGGGGCGCAGCGCCAGTCTGGACATTCGCTATTACCATCACCGGGTGCAGGCAGGCGACATGCTGCTGTTGGCCGACCCGCGCATCAGTCACCTGCCTACCGATGACTTTCAGGAGGTGTTGGTGGAAAGCAGCATGGAACGAGGCATGGCGGAACTGGTAAAGATATTGGACGGCGAGTCGGCCCGACTGCTGTTGGTGGAGTTTAGTAGTGACGCGCCGCCGGAATTACCCGATGTGACGCCACCAACGGCCGTGACGCCGGCAACGGCAGCTGCTCCCCAACCACGCCGTGAAGGAGCGGTTGCGGCTACGGCCGTTGCCGCTTCAACCATCGCCGAACGTAAACCCCAACCCAAACGCGCCCAACCGGTGCGCCAACAACCCGTCCCACCGGCCAAAGATGGCATGGTAGACCGCGAAGTGGTGGAGCGGCACGCCCGCCAGGCAGGGGCACAGGCAGCGCTGGGTGCTTCCCGTTTTACCGCCTGGCTGGCCGATTTATTGGCCCGGCTGCGCCCGCCACAGACGACCCCGGCGGAAGAAACCGTAAGCTGGACGTGGGCAGCCCTTATCGCCATTGTCATTCCCATTTTGGTAGCCGCTGTTGTTACCAGCGTTTATGTGACCCGTGAACAGTCCAGAGAACTGGCCGAAATGAAAATGCAAATAGCGCAGGAATTGTCGCTGGCAGATGCGGCCGGCACGGATGCGGAAGCGCGGCAGCATTATGCGGCGGTGTTAGTGTTGGCGGAACAGGTTAACACCCAATTGCGCCCCGGTGATGCGGAAGTGGGGCGGATGCAGGCGATAGCCCGGACGCAGCTAGATCAATTGGAGGGGGTGACGCGGCTAACGGCCGTGCCCCTTTATCAATACAGTGAGGGCGCCAATTTGCAGGCGGTGGCGCTGCGGGAAGGTTCCAGTGGTGGCATTTTTACGCTGGATGCCGGCAGTGGTTCTGTCTATGAACACGAAACCGACCAGAGCTACTTGAATTTGACAACCACAACGCCACAGCGCATTTTGTTCAGTACCCAGACCATTGGCAGCCACGTGGTGGGGCAGATGGTGGACTTTTTTTGGCGGCCCCAGGGTTTTGCCGTGCAGCGAGAGGGGCTGGCAGTATTGGATGCAACGGGGGCGCTGCTGGCATACCAGCCTGGTTTGGCCGGTACCTATGCCGTCCCCCTCGACCTGTCGGTGGATTGGGTAAACCCGGTAGCGGTGACGTCGTTTGGCGAACGGCTTTACATTTTGGATACGGGTGTGGCGCAGATTTGGCGCTATTTTCCTGATGGCGAGAATTTTGTCGCCAATCTGGATGGGCGTACCGTTGCTCTGAATGAAGATGCAGACCTGGCAAATGCGGTGGATTTTGATATTTACAGTGAAGATGGCAGTCTGGTGATTGTGTATAACGACGGCCGTATTCGCTATTATGACACGCGCAACGGCCGTATAGAGTGGGACGAGACTATCTTGCTGGCCAATGGGTTGGTGACGCCGCTGGTAAACCCTACGTCAGTAGAAATTGTGGGGCGGGGCTTAAATGCCACCATTTATATAGCCGATGCGGGCAACGGCCGTATTGTGCAGGTCAGCCGCCCCACCGGGCAGGTGTTAGCCCAATATCGCGCCACCGGCGACCATGGCGCCGAACTGTTCACCGGCATGACCGACTTTGCTATTGCCGAACTGCCATTGCGGCTGTTTGTGACCAAAGGGGACACCCTTTACAGCGCCACGCTGCGGTAAATAGGCAAAAAAAATGAGATGCCCCGTGAGCGGGCGCTCACAGAACATCTCTCGGGGGGGAGCCGATTGCAAGTCTAGCAAACTTTTGGAATTGTGCAAATTTTTCATAAAAAGAATTGGTCTAATTTTGCCAACTGACAAAATTAGGCCAACGTGTAGAGGGATAAAAGATGTCAGACGCCAAAAAAGATGAAATTCGTGAAAAACTCAACCAATCACGGACAACCTTACTCGATTATTTGCAGGGGTTAGAGGCAGGAGAGTGGGACACGGCCGTGCAGTCCGAAGATGCGCAGTGGACGGTAGCCGACATCGTGCGCCACCTGGCCAGCTCAGAAAAGGGGATGATTGGCCTCATCGAGCAGTTCCAGCAAGGCAGTGATCCGCTGCCCGCAGACTTTGATCTGGCGCGATATAACCAGCGCAGTGTGCAAAAGAGCCAGGAGCTAACCCCCGCCGATTTACTGGCGGCATTGGAAAGTAACCATGCCCGCCTGTTACAGGTGATTGATGGATTATCCGCAGAAGATTGGCAAAAGAAAGGACGTCACGGCTCTATGCGTATCCTGACCATTGAAGAAGTGTGCCACGTCATCGCCGGCCACGATATGACACACCTGGCGGACATTCAAAAAGCGATGAGTGGCTAAAGCTTAAACTGGCTGGGTAAAATTTGGCCGAGGCACTTTTCTTGATTTATACTGTA
>CAADGU010000203.1 GCA_900696625.1 uncultured Chloroflexota bacterium
AATGAGTAATTTCAGAAGTCAGGGCATGTTCGCGCCGGATACCGCCGGCGAATGAATTCGCGGCTACACAAGGCGAAGACCGCCTGCGCGGTCTGACTATAGTCGGTGGAGACTGACTTTGCTCTCTGTAGCCGCGGTTTCAACCGTCGGGTTTATTCCCAGGCAAGTTGATTCATGATAATCGCATCCTGGCCGGTGGGGGTGAGCAAGCGACGGCCGTCCGCCGCATCATACCACCCCGTCAACAACGTATACACGCCGGGGGGCAGGTCGTCCGGCAGGGGAATGGTGTAGTGGTCTACCACTGTTTCACCGGCCTGCCAGCAAGTGGGCGGCCATTGGCCGTTGACGGGCCAATTGTCTTGTTGGGCTACCAGTTCGCCCTGTTCGTTTAGCAGGTGGTTGAAGACGGTATACGGCCGTAACACCCCCCGTTCTCCTCGCCAAAACAGCGTCACGTCCAGGGCCGCTTCATCCTGCTGAACCGTGTACCCGGTCAGGCGTAGGGCGTCGCCAAATAGAATGTCGGTGGTGGTTTCGGGAGCAATCACAGTGGGTGACGGCCGTTGCGCCACTACCGCCACCGCCCGCACCGGCTGCCAGGCCAATGCCAATGCCAATGTCAAGGCCAACTGCATCCCCACCAGCGCCGCCTGCCGCCGCCAACCCGGCTGTGTTTCCGCCAGCCAATGGGCGGTAACCAGCGCCATAAACGGGAAGAAAAAGAGCCACAGCCGCCCCACCTCGCCCCGCGCCGCGCCGGAAATGTCGAGAACCAGGAGGAGTACGGCCGTGCTGATTGCCAACCAATGCACAGGCGTCAGTGGGCGGCGGCGGAGGGTTTGCAGGAGGACGGCCGTGAACCCTACCACCACTACCCATCCGGCAAAAACCAGCACATCCACCAGATTCCAGGCCAGCCACCACTCATAGCGACGGATATGCGTCACCAATTCATAATGCTGCCCTAACCCGGTCTGGAAAATAACCCAGGGCGGCACTCCCCAACCCAGCCAGTAAATGAGCCAGAGCGTGGCGGCGCCGAGGGCAAAGGTAAGTGAGCAGGTGAACAGGTGAGCAGGTGAGGGGGTGAGGGGGTGAGAGGGTGACTTGACACCCTTCGTCTGGCTCAGGGCAGTCTCTGACACGTGATACTTGACACCTGACACCAGATAAATAACGGCATAAGTGAGCAACAACAACACCAGGGAGAGGTTGCCCAGGCTGAGGAAAGTGGTCAGGGAAAAAAGCAGACCGGAGAGGAAAAACCAGCGCCATGACCAGTTTTGCAGGCCGCGATAAAAGGTCAGGAAGATGAGCAGACTGAGCGGCGCATAAAGCTGCACCGCTTTGGGGGCAAACAGCAGCAGCGACGGTAGGGTGATGACCAGGAGGGTTGCCAGGCGCACGGCCGTACTCCCCAACAGTTCCTTCGCCAGCCAATAGGCCGGAAAGACGGTAAGCGCCGCCGCCAGCAGGGGGATAATGGCCCAGATGAGAAGGGAAGCGGACACGGCCGTTGGCCGGTCCAACAACCACAAATCAATACAGCGCGCCGCCGCCGCCGGATACGCCAGCCGTTCGGCCAGCGCCGGCAAGCGGGCCAGCAGGTCCATGGTCAGCCGGTTGGCGATGAGCAGGCCCGGCGGGTGGGTGCGGGCGTGTTCGGAACTGAAGGTGGGCATCAGTGCCGGGTAATTTTGCAGACTACTGCCCAGGTTGGGCAGTTCTGCCGCCGGTTGGAAAAAGCCGCTTTCCAGGTTGGAATACACCCGGTCAATCAACTCATCACGAATAGAAATGCTGTCTGCATTCATCAGCGCCAGTTGCAGCAGCAGGCTGGCCCCCGCCAACAGCCACAGGCCAACTTTCACCGCACGGCCGTGCCCCGCCAACCGCAGCCACCAGGCCGCCACCCCCCCCATGAGCAGCGTCGCCAGCATTGGTTTCAGCCAGAGGGCATACGGCCGTACCAGGTGTGGCCAATACCACTCCGCCGTCTCCGGCGCCGGCCCGCGCAAAGTGGGCAGCCAGTCGGTGAAGATGAGCAGGATGAGGACGGCCGTGCCGCCCAAAAGAACGAGGAAATAGAGGCGCTGACGGTTCATGGGGTAATTGAGTAATTGAGTAATTGAGTAATTGGGTAATTGCGTAATTACTCAATTACTCAATTACCTAATTACAAAATATCCACCCTCCCATCTTCATTGATTTGCAGTGTGTCGCCGGTTTGCACGGCCGTGTACCCCGCCTCATCCAACACCAGCACGGGTGGGCTATGGTCATACATTTCCCGCGCTACGGCCGCGCCCAGCGCCAGGATGCCATCCACTGCGGCGGTGATGATGGCCGCCGGAGCCGTGCCCAGGCGCACCGCTTCCAGCAAAATGCTGCTGGCGCTGCTGGAACCACGCCCGGCAGGTAAAACCAACACCTTGCCCGTCACTACCTGCCCCGCACAGGGATGCCGCCGGTCAATAATTTCTCCTGTCTCCGGATTCAGCCCGCCCCATAAACTGAGCGGTTCCGGCAAGACCAACGCTTCGCCAACGGCCGTGCCGGGGACAAGAATGGTTGCTTGATAAGCTGTCTGATTCATCGTTTTTTGAGATTGAGAGATTGAGCGTTCAGGAGATTAATCACAGCCGCAATCAATCTCTCAGTCTCCCAATCTCCTCATCTCCTCATCTCCACAATCCCTCATCCCGCCATACCACACCCTGGGCGGCGGAGCGAACACACTCTGCCAGACTACCGAAGACCACCTCAAAGCCGATATTGCCCGGCGCATAATGGGCAAACTTGCCCGAATTGGTCATCAGCACGCCGCCCTGATGGCGCACAATCGGGGCTACCACCACGCAGGTATCCACCACCAGCCGCACCCCCATTGCCCGCAGCCGTTCCAACCAGCCACGCTGCTGCAAAGCCGCCAGCGCCAGCCTGTTGCTGCAAACAATAAATTCCACCTCTGGGTGAATGGGATATTGTGCCAGCAAGGGCATGAGGGCGGCAAATTCGGTCAGCGAAAAGTGAGGGCTGCCTAACGCTACCACATGAATTTTGCCATCCTCGGCCGTGCCCAACCTGGCCAATGTCCGCCGTAAATCGGCCAGTGTCACCGGGATGGTCTGGTCATACGGCCGTCCCTGAAAGGCTGCCTCCAATGTGGGCGCTTCCGGCGTGACCCCCACCGCGTGAAACAGCGCCACCGCCCCCGACGAAGCCGCCGCCGCCCCCAACGCCTTGAGTTGATCCTCCGTCGTTTCCGGTAACAACCCCTCAATTACCGGAATTTTTGATTGCGCTGCTTTACCCAGAAGGTAGCCCAAAACGGGGAATAAGACATCTTCGTGTAATAATCTTTCTGGGATGCCTTCCAGACGGAACAGTAGTTGGCCGCGCCGGTTTTCCGGCAAATGCAGACCAAACGCCGGGGCGCGCCCGGTGATCGCCATGCAAATGTCAATGAAATCGCCATACCGATTGGTGTGCGCCCCCAACACCGAATTGGCAAAAACGATGGCGTTGCTTTCCGCCCAGGCCACATCCGTGCCGAAGGCCGGGCGGTGCATGGCCTGGTAAGGGGCGCATGTCCAGATGGGCTGGCAGCCCATTTCTTCATAAGCCTGCATCAGCCGGGTGGCGCGGGCAGCCAGTTGGGGGTTTCCCTGGAAATGTTCCGGGTGCAGCAGGTCAACCGCGCCCACGTTCAGCGTGGTAGGGATGCGCACCCGCGCCCCACCCGCCACCAACCGTTCGGCAAATTCCAGGCCGGAATAGCCATGATACAAACAGCCGTCAATGTGCGCCGAAGCCACATCCAGCAGCCGCGCCGCGCCATACACCCCGGCCATTGTCACCAGGATACGCATCGCCATTTGCACGGCCGTGCCCTCTTCCCCCGCCAACATTGCCTCATCTTCTGCCGTCAATTCAATTGCCATGCCCGGATTATAAAGTATCACGCATCACGCATCACGTGATGCGTGATGCGTGATGCGTGATGCGTGAGAACGTGCCACTTGATCACTTGATCACTTCCCACTATACTGCCCGCCGCTTATGAGAATCAAACGCCTTTCCCTACAAGGGTACAAAACCTTTGCCACCAAAACCGAGTTTATATTTGATATGGGCATTACGGCCGTCGTCGGCCCCAACGGCAGCGGCAAGAGCAACATCGCCGATGCCCTGCGTTGGGTGTTGGGCGAACAAAGCTACAGCACCCTGCGTGGCAAACGCACCACCGACATGATCTTCGCCGGCAGCCAGAGCCGCGCCCGCGCCGGCATGGCCCAGAGCATCCTCACCCTGGACAACAGCGAAGGCTGGCTGCCCATTGATTACAGCGAAGTGGAAATTGGCCGCCGCGCCTACCGCTCTGGCGAGAATGAGTACATTCTCAACGGGCAAAAGGTGCGTCTGAAAGACATCACCGACCTGCTGGCAACCAGCGGTCTGGCCGAACGCACCTACACCATCATCGGCCAGGGATTGGTAGACCAGGCGCTGTCGCTGCGTTCCGAGGAGCGACGGGCGCTTTTTGAAGAGGCGGCGGGCATCAATCACTACAAAAGTCGCCGGGCGGAAACATTGCGGCGCTTGCAAGAAACGCAGCACAATTTACAGCGCATCCACGACATTCTGGCGGAAATCCAGCCCCGGCTGGCTTCCTTGAAGCGGCAGGCCACCCGCGCCCGCAATTACGAGCAGATTCAGGCCGACCTGCACCACCTGCTACGTATCTGGTACGGCTACAAATGGGAACAGGCGAAGAAGGAGTTGCGACAGGTGCGGGACACGGCCGTGTCCGCCGAAACCACCTGGCAGCAAAACCGCCACAAATTGCGTGTGCGCCAGGAAAATAGTGACGACCTGCGCCGCCGTCTGCACCGGCTGGAACAGCAGGCCGCCGATCTGCAAAACCAGCGCGACGAAACCCGCGACCAACTGGAAACGGCGCGGCGGCAGGCGGCCATCATGGGTGAGCGGCGGGAATCGTTGGCGCGGCGATTGGCGGAAGTGGCGGCCGATTTGCCCGGTTTGGCGCAACAGGCAGCGGCCGCGCAGGCGGAACTGACTGCCGCGTTGAA
>CAADGU010000204.1 GCA_900696625.1 uncultured Chloroflexota bacterium
ATCATACCCCAGATAACCCACCGCGCCCCCCTGAAAGCGGGGCAAACCGGGCAGGTCGGCCGGTGTAAACTGCGCCATCTCTGCCTTGACCACATGCAAAATGTCTTCGCCCTCGGCCAGGGTTCGGGTTTCGCCGCCGGCCGTTACCGTGCGCCCTCGCAGCGAAATCAGCCCGCGTGGATTGACGCCCACGAAGGAGTACCGCCCCACCTGTTCACCGCCCTCCACCGATTCCAGCAAAAAGGAAGGGCCAAACTGCTCCATCAATTTCAAATAAACCGAAACCGGCGTCTCCAAATCGGCGGCAAACTCCCGGTACACCGGAATCAAATTCGCCGGCCCCGCCGCCAGTTCTCGAAATGCTGCCAAAGTAGGTGTATACACTGTATTCATGTTGTCGAAATTATGAATTAGGAATTAGGAATTATGAACGCCCTTCATAATTCCTAATTCAGAATTCCTAATTACCCACCTCCGGCAAATGGCTCATCGCGTCAGCAATCGCCTCCGCCGGATAATCGTAATCTTCCAACTCGCCGTTGAAGTACGCCTGGTAAGCCATCATGTCAAAGTGACCGTGCCCGGACAGGTTGAAGGCAATGACCTTCTTTTCGCCCGATTCTTTGCAGGCCAGCGCCTCATCAATGGCGACGCGCACCGCATGGGACGATTCCGGCGCGGGAATGATGCCTTCGGCGCGGGCAAAGGTGGTAGCCGCCTCAAATGTAGCCAACTGCTGCACGGCGCGGGCTTCAATGTAGCCGCCGTCCACCAACGCGCTCACCTGAGGCGACATGCCATGATAGCGCAGCCCACCGGCATGGATGCCCGGCGGTACAAAGGTGTGGCCCAAGGTGTGCATCTTGACAATGGGGGCCATGGCCGCCGTATCGCCATAGTCAAAGGTGTACGTACCTCGTGTAAGCGTCGGGCAAGAGGCCGGTTCCACAGCGATGACCCGCGTTTTCTGGCCGTTGGTCAGGTTCTCGCGGATGAAGGGGAAGGTAAACCCGGCAAAGTTGGAGCCGCCACCCGCACAGCCGATGACCACATCGGGGTATTCACCGGCCATGGCCATCTGCTCCAATGCTTCCAGGCCGATGACGGTCTGGTGCATGAGCACATGGTTCAGCACCGACCCCAGGCTGTACTTTTTCGCGCCGCCGGAGGTCGCGGCCACTTCTACCGCTTCGGAAATGGCGATGCCCAACGAGCCGGGGGAGTCGGGGTCTTGGGCCAGCAGGGCACGGCCGTACTGCGTCCGGTCCGTCGGGCTGGCATACACCTCCGCGCCAAAGGTCTGCATGATAATGCGGCGGTATGGCTTCTGGTGGTAGCTCACTTTTACCATATACACCTCCAAATCCAGGCCAAAAAAGTTACAGGCCATGGCCAGCGCCGACCCCCACTGCCCGGCGCCCGTTTCCGTGGTCAGCGCCTTCGTGCCTGCTTCTTTGTTGTAGAAGGCTTGCGGCACGGCCGTGTTCGGCTTGTGCGACCCCACCGGGCTGACGCCTTCATATTTGTAGTAGATGTGCGCCGGTGTATCCAATGCCTTTTCCAGCCGGTGCGCCCGGAACAGGGGCGTGGGCCGCCACAGTTTGTAAATCTCGCGCACCGGTTCCGGGATTTCAATGTACCGCTCCGTGCTGATCTCTTGCAGGATCAGGCTCATGGGAAACAGCACGCCCAGAAAGTCCGGCGTCACCGGCTCCTTTGTGCCCGGATGCAGCACCGGCGGCGGCGGCGCCGGCATGTCCGCATTGATGTTGTACCAGGCTTTGGGCAGTTTGTTTTCGTCTAGCTGATATTTGGTTGTTTCGGTCATCGTGTCCTCCGTAATTTTGTAATTGGGTAATTGGGTAATTGAGTAATTACCCAATTACTCAGTTACTCAATTACCCCAAATAAAAAACGCTCTCGTCCCAGGCGAAATTATCTTCGCCTAAGGGACGAGAGCGTTTGAAAATAAACATCTCCCGCGGTGCCACCCTGTTTAAGCTGGTATATGAACAAAAAACGCGCCGATGAAAGCGCGTCGAGTTTGTTAGCCAGCTTCACTCATGTTGCCTTCTGCAATAAAAGGCTTTGCCCTGGTAACGGTGGCATCTCCGGCTCTGGCTAATTTGTTCGTAGTAGGCACTTTAGTGCCTCACAAACAGTTCATCAGAGCAACTCCCTGGCCCATTCACCAACTGCGCTGTTGTCAACCTTGCACCAGAGTGGCTGACTCTCTAAAACTCGCTTTGTTGGGTACTATTCCAGTTCAACGTCGTTGGTTGTTAAGTTGGGCGGGATGGTAGCATGGGTGTACGGCCGTGTCAAGCCGAATTTAGCCGCGCAGGCAGTGCCAGGCACAAGGCACCCTATGTGCCATAATAAGATGAGAAAACTCCACCCTTGGGAATAGGGAGAAGTGGGGGCGTTACTGCGGAGATGAGTCATGCGGAACAACTAGCCTGTCCCGGCCACTCCCAACCCCATTAGCATCCCATCAACAGCAAGAGAAATTTTCGGTTGTTACCCACGATGTCCGTAAACACAAGATGGGAATCCCCGTTAGCCATCTACAAGGAAAGAGCATTTCTTGAGAAATGCTCTGGTGAAAGACAGATGGACTATCACCGATGATCCGTTCCAGATTGCTTACAAGGGTCCGCGTGTTTACGCTGATCTGGTAGCCGAGAAGGTTATCGCCGCCAGTAAAGCCGATCACAAAATCGTAGTCGAAGGTTTTTAATACACCATCGCCTGTCACTGAGTTAGAAAGGGCGATCGGTCAGTAGGCGATCTACCACACATTCCTCGAGCGCATTAGCCCTACTAGAACGCTTCTGGAGACCACCAGGGTTTATTTGCGCCTTACAGCTGATGATCTGGCCCAGCGGATGGAGCATGGGACTTTTTTGTATCCCGAATGTACCCTTAACCGCCATATATCCCCCAACTGGGGGATATAATGACTACCTGACTGGCCGATGCAACCACGAAACGCTAAATATATGATTTAGCTTACAGCTAATACAATTTACTAAACGTTTGCAAAATTGCACCCCAAAATAAAATCTCTCTGTTTTATTTAGCCATAGAATCCAGTTTGACCGCCAAACGTTTCGTTTAAGGAATGAGTTTGCCCTCTGGCGGGTGAATCATTTTGCGTTCCTGCCAGAGAGAAGAATGGTTGCATTTGCACTGCCATCAAACGACTTACTAGAGTACCTCCCGGAGGCTGTGTGAGCTGTTCATCGTCTCTGGTAATCACCTCCGGAAGGGTATCTAACTCAGCCTCTGAGGAAGGAGAAAGAAGATGGATATCCAGATTACCCGCATACGTAGACTAATTGTTCTGTTATTAGCCCTGGTGTTAGCTCTGGGCTTGTCTGTGGCCTGTGGAGGTGGCGCGACGCCTGAAACGGCCGTGCCCGCCGAAGAAGGGCCGGCTATCATCGCTGACCAACCGGCGACCACTGAACCGGCCACAGAAGAGGCCGGGGTAGTGGAAACTGCGGCGGGAAGCATTCGCGTTTCTTCTGTGGCCGGGGCCATGCATGACGTGCTGGTCAGCCTGGCAGCGAAATACATGGCGGAGAACCCCAACGTTCAGGTAACGATTGAGGGCGAGCCTGAGGGTGGTATTTTCCAGGCGCTCATCGCCGCCGGCAACCAGCCCGATCTGGTCGTCACCTCCCTGGGGCCTGCACTGGGGCAAATGGCTTCCGATGACGCCCTGATTCCCCTGGAGGGCTTGCCCAACTTCCAACTGTTGCTGGATCGGGTAGATCCGGCAATTGTGGAACAGTTCTCCGGCCACAACTACTATATCCCGATCGGCGCCGACGTCACCTTGATGATTTACAACAAACAACTCTTCGAAGAGGCCGGCCTCGACCCGGAGAATCCGCCTGCAACCTGGGATGAATACCTGGCTGCGGCCGAAGCTATTGACAATCTGGGCAATGACATATACGGCAACGTTTTTTGGAACGAGGCATTGGCCTGGGGTGGATGGTATTGGAATATGCTCCAGCCCATCTACCTCAACGGAAATGAGGGTCAATGCCAACTTGTCAACCGGCTCGGTACGGATATCACCTTTGACAATCCTGACTGCCAGATGGAAGCGTTCTTTGGATTCACCCAGGCAGCCCAGCGGTTTGCCCCGCTAACCATGGAGACGAACTTCTTTAGCCGGAAGATCGGCATGTGGCCGCAATACGGCTACTCCTGGGAGCCAAACCTTGAGACTGCGGCCGGCCAACCCATGGTGATTGGTGAAGATGTCGGCGTCGCGCCGGTACCCGTGCCCAACGCAGGCGACCCCAGCTTCACCACTTACGGCGGCCGGGCGCTCATCATCATGAAAACGACGCCGGAGAGACAGGCCAGTGCCTGGGATTTCCTCCAGTTTCTCATGGAGGAGGAAAACAACCGGCAGTTCATCACCGAGCTGGGCTACCTGCCAACGCTCATCAGTCTGCGAGAAGATCCTTACTTCCAGGAACCAGCACGCCAGATGTTTATCGAAGTGCTGCAGAACGGCATGTTACCGCAGCAGTTCTCCACGGCCGAGACCGTAGCCAATGAGGTTCAAGCTGTCTACCAGCGGGCAGTTGTTGAAGGGAAACTAACCCCCGAAGAAGCAGTTACGCAGGCGGCCGAACAAGCGCGCGCTGCATTACAAGGCCAATAGTCAACCCTATTTTCACGCCGGCAGCGTGATAGCCTACATTTTTCACGCTGCCGTACATTCCCATTGGGAAAGGAGAACCCAAATGGCTAATGTAACAGTTGCCGAAAGGCGGCCGCCCGACACCACGGGGACCAGGCGAGGACTCTCCCTCTGGCAAAACATGCACCGCCATTTCTGGGGTTATGTCTTTATCGCACCGTGGGTCGTCCTCTATATCGTTTTTGGGCTTTATCCTCTTGTGTTGTCATTCTATCTCACGTTTTTTGACTACTCCTTCGTCGCCCCGGAAAGCCGCGCCTTCGTTGGGGTGGGCAATTGGCTAAAGGGAATACTTGACCCACTCTTTTGGAAAAGCCTGTTCAACATTGTTTACAATCAGGCCATCTTCATTGTGCTGAAGAATGGTCTGGGGCTGCTCACGGCCGTTCTCGTCTTTCGCGCCACGTGGGGCGGGCGTATCTTTCGCACGATTTACTTCTTACCGGTCCTCACCTCCACGATGGTGCTTATGATTGTCGGCGGCTATCTGGCCAGCCCTACCGGGCCGGTGCAGAGCATGTTGGTAAACGCCGGTATTACAGATGGACCCGTGTTCTGGACCTTCAACAGATGGCTGCCAATGCCGATCCTCGCCCTGATCAACACCTGGAAATGGTTCGGCATCAGCTTTGTCATTCTGCTGGCAGGTCTTTATTCAATCAGCCCTGACCTGTACGATGCGGCCTCCATTGATGGCGCCGGTGAGTGGGCGTCATTTCGCTACATCACCCTGCCGCAATTACGGCCGCAGCTTTTCTTTCTCCTGGTCGTGGACATTATCAACGGCCTGCAAATGTTCACAGAGGTTTTTGCTCTCTTCGACCTCTACGGCGGTGCAGACAACCAGGCATTGACGCCGGTGCTCTACTTATATGCACAGGCATTTGACCGTTCCAATATGGGTTATGCCTCCACGCTTGGCCTGCTGCTGGCGATCCTCATCGGCGTGATAACGGTCTTACAGTTCCGCTTTGTCTCGGCGGGCAGTGATTGAGGTGAATTATGAGCGAGATATCAGCCAAACCTGTCTTGACCCAACCCCGGAGACGCATCCCGTGGTCCACCATCATCATTTATGCCCTCTTGTTGATCGGGGCCATCGTGGTACTTTATCCCTTTATCTATATGCTGATGAACTCGGTAAAGCCTGGCCGTGAGATCTTGCACCAGCCAACCAGCCTGCCGAGCGAAATTACCTTCAGCGGCTATACAGGCGTATTCGAGCGGCTGAATATGGGCCTGCTCTTTCGCAATTCGCTTATCCTGGCTATCTCGATTACCGTACTCAACACGTTGCTCAGCTCACTGGCCGCCTACGCCATTGCCAAGATACCTTTCCCCGGCCGCAACTTCATCTTCAGCTTCATGCTGGCGACGATGATGATTCCCGGCATTCTCTTTCTCATTCCCACCTATGTCCTGATGTTTAACCTGGGTTGGGTAGGCCAATATCACGCCCTGATCGTTCCCGCAGCCGTGACGGTGTTCAACATCTTCTTACTGCGCCAATTTATGGTCACTATCCCCAATGAGGTGGTGGAAGCGGGGCGGCTAGATGGGGCGAATGAATTAACGATCTTCCTGCGTATTATCATGCCGTTGGCCCGGCCGGCGCTGGCGACGGTCGCCATCCTCAACTTCATGGCCAGTTGGAATGACTTCTTTGGCCCCTTGCTCTATCTCAATACCCCGGATAAATGGACGGTGCAGTTGGGTCTGCTGCAATTCCAATCATCGGTGCCGGGCGAGAATGCCCAGCAAATTTGGGCGGCGACCACCCTGGTTACGCTGCCTCTGGTCTTGATCTTCTTCCTTTTGCAGGATCAGTTCATGAAGGCATTTGCCAACGTGACGTTTAAGTGAGGTAGCGTATGACCACGAACCTGCCCATCGTTTTGGGAACTCCTGTTCCCGTAGCGCCGAGTCGTCTCAAACAGTGGCGTTTTCCGCTTATTGCGTTGGCGGTAACGGCCGTTTTTATCGCTACCTATGCCCTGGCCTGGTGGGATGCGCAGCGGCTGACAGCCACCTATACGGCCGATGCCAATGCCAGCTTTGAAGCCGGTAATTACCTGGAGGCGCTCGCCGGCTATGAGGAATTCGACGAGGCAAGGAATGAGTTTGTGCATTACGGCGGTTATGGTGACATTGAGCGTATCTGGCGAGGCCAATATGCCCGTCCCGTACCCGCTTCTGTCTCCAGCGCAAAAGTTCGCATTGATGAAATCATCAACGAACGCCTGACCATCGAGCAGGCGGAGCAGTTTGTCCTGAGGAATATCGGCCGCGCGAACCCTTACCTGGGAATTGTTTATTTGCGGCTGGGCGAACTCTATGAAGCCGACGGGGACATGATCGCGGCTGAGGATATCTATCGTGAAGTCCTCAGCTCGTTTCGCAACCAGCCAGAGCTGGCCGAGCGCGCCCAGGCGAACCTGACGCGCCTGGGCGTTGAGGATTAACTATAAGCTGACTTTTTACGGTGGCGGAGGGGAGACTGATTACTGTTTACTGGTTGCTGCTTAATTTTCATTTGGAGGTATTCCCATGATACACACTGTTCGTCGTCATCAAATTCTGTTATTGGCTTTGTTTGTGTTCCTGGCCGCGATTGTCCCGGTTCAGGCGCAGAACGAGCTAACGGCCGTCATCCCGGATCAGACCAACCCCGCCCAGGTGCGCAAGGCACTCCTCATCGTTGCCGCAGACACCTGGGATTCCTTCGTCGCCATGACCTATCCAACCGGTCTGCCGGCCGACAATCTCCACGCCGATGGGTCACGCGCGCGTTACACCTCGCCGACCAACATCGGCAGCTACATCTGGAGTACCCTGGTCGCCCGTGACCTGGGCATCATCAAACCAGGGGAGGCGCGCCAGCGCATCGCGCAAACACTGACCACCCTGGCCACGATGGAGCGGCACGAAGCCAGCGGTCAGTTCTATAACTGGTATGATCCCGCTAACGGCGAGAAGCTAACGGTATGGCCACCCTCAGGCGACCCGGTCTATCCCTTCCTCTCTTCGGTTGACAACGGCTGGCTGGCGGCCGCGCTGATCATGGTCACGAACAGCGTCCCGCAGCTGCGCGACGAAGCACAGGCCATCCTGGACGAGATGGACTTTGCCTTTTACTACGATCCTGGCGCAGGGCTGCTGCGCGGCGGTTTCTGGGATGAGCTGCCGCCGGGATGTTCGATAGAGGATAACTACAGCGGTGTCGGTCCCGATGTTTTCTACACCTGCCACCATTACGGTACGCTGAACACGGAGCCGCGCATCGCCAGTTATATCGGCATTGCCTGGGATCAGGTGCCAGAGACCCATTATTTCAAAATGTGGCGAACCTTCCCCGCCACCTGCGACTGGGGCTGGCACGAAATGCAGCCAGCAGGTGAATTCCATACCTACCTGGGCGTGGACGTTTACGAAGGTCATTACACCTATCGCGGCATGAACATCGTTCCTTCGTGGGGTGGCAGCATGTTTGAGGCGCTGATGGTGACGCTGCTGGTACCCGAAGAGGAGTGGGGGCCGCAGAGTTGGGGGATAAACCATCCCCTATACGTGCAGGCGCAGATCGAACATGGCCTCGAGGATGCGCAGTACGGTTATTGGGGCTTCTCCCCCTCCAACAACCCCTCTGGCGGCTACCGCGAATACGGCGTTGATGCCATCGGCATGAATCCGGATGGCTATGCGTCCAACAACGACAATACGCTGGTTGATTATGGCTTTGGGGATTGTCGCCCGGCCCAGCCGCTCCCGCCGCCCGACGCCTATACCAATGGGGTCGTCACACCTCACGCCGTCTTCCTGGCGCTTGATTTTGCGCCGGTGGACGCGCTGGAGAACCTGCAAAACCTGCGCGAGGACTTCGACGTTTATAGCGAACTGGGGTTCTACGACGCCGTGAATGTAGACACCGGCGAAGTGTCCCTTTATTACCTGGCACTGGATCAGGGCATGATCATGGCCGCTTTGGGCAACTACCTGCGCAACGACCGCCTGCAGCACTATTTTACCCACGGTGAGATAGAGCAGGCCATCAGGCCACTCCTGGCGATGGAGCAGTTCACCGCCGGCGTCAGCGGCGATGGCGCAACGACCCTGATGCCGCAGCCGGCTGCCTGGCAGCCTGCATTTTTAGAAATCCGTTAAGGTATAGAGACTCTTTAGGAACTCAGGGGGTTGACAAGCCGTGAAGCGTGAAACGTGAAACGTGACCAGAGAGGCATCACGTTTCACGCTTCACGTTTCATGCCAAACCCCACGAAATCCCAAAGACCCGTAGAGTTGTCAAATCTTAAAGATTTGACAACTCTATTTTTAAGGGAGCAGCTTATGTTATTACCCAACGACTTTGGCTACTTTAGCGAAAACGGCCGTGAATATGTCATCACCAACCCCGATACGCCCGCGCCCTGGATCAATGTCCTCTCGAATGGCGACTACGGCCTGGCGCTCTCCCAGACAGGCAGTGGCTACAGTTGGCGGACTCACGCCTCACTGAATCGTATCACCCGCTGGTCACAAGACCTGGTGCGTGACGATTGGGGCAAATACCTCTACATCCGCGACCTGGACAGCGGCGCATTTTGGTCTGCCGGATGGCATCCGGCCGGGCGTGACCTGGAAGCGTATCAGGTACGGCATGGCTTCGGTTACTCCATCATTGAGTGGCAGCGCGAGACGCTTCGCGGATCGCTAACCACCCTTGTTCCTCTGGATGATCCCTGTGAGGTCTGGCTGCTGCGCCTGGAGAACCGGGGGGATAAACCCCGGCGTTTACAACTCTTTACTTACCTGGAATGGCTGCTCGGCGCGGCTCCAGACTGGCACCGCGAGTTTCACCACCTCTTTATTGAGACACGCTACGATGAAGCGCACCATGCCATGCTGGCGACCAAAGTTCTGTGGGAGTTACCGGACGAAAAAGGCCCCCATCTCAACCGGGACTGGCCCTACGTGGCTTTTCACAGCGCCTCCAAATTACCGACCGGCTACGATGGCGATAAGGCGGCTTTTCTGGGCCGCAATGGTCGGCTGGCGATGCCGCGTGCCCTGCGCAACGGCCGTTCATTCAACACATCCGGCCGTGGCATGGACGCAATCGCCAGTTTGCAGGTACCCCTGGAAATTGGCCCCGGAGAGGCAGTTGAAGTTGTCTTTACGCTGGGGGCGGTGGCCGATGAGACCCAGGCATTGGCTCTGGCCGAAAAATACAAAGAGCCAGCCGCCGCCCACCAGGAACTGGTAAACGTGGACAACTTCTGGCACGAATTGACTGGTCGCCTGGTCGTTGAGACGCCAGATCCCTACTTGAACGTGATGGCTAACGGCTGGCTCGTCTACCAGACCATCGTCGGACGGCTCTGGGGGCGTTCCGCCTACTATCAAATGGGCGGCGCTTATGGTTTCCGCGACCAGCTTCAGGACAGCCTCGTCTGGCTGCTGCTGGGACGGCCTGAAAAGACACTGGAGCAGATTCGCCTGCACGCCGCCCACCAGTTTCAGGAGGGCATTGTACTCCACTGGTGGCACCCGCTGGCGGAATCCGGCTTGCGCTCAAACTACAGTGACGACCTGCTCTGGCTGCCATTTGTTGTCCTCCAGCACTTGCTAGAAACGGGCGATTTCGCCATTCTGGAGGAAGAGATGCCCTTCTTCGACGGGGGTTCAGCGTCTCTCTGGGACCATTGTCTACGCGCTTTTCAGGTTGCCCTCTCGCGCCGCAGTGAACGGGGGCTGCCCCTGATTCTGGAAGGTGATTGGAATGATGGCCTGAATGCCACCGGCCCTGACGGCCAGGGTGAAAGCATCTGGATCGCCCACTTCCTTTATTATCTCCTCACCCGCTGGGCGGAGATGCCCATTGAGGAAGAGACCCGCAACCACTTCCGCCACGAGGCTGAAGCGCTGCGAGAGATCACCAATCAGCATGGTTGGGACCAGGCCTGGTACTGGCGAGCCTCTACCGATGAGGGCGTGCGCTTGGGATCGGCCGAACGCGAGGAGGGTCGCATTTTCCTCAATGCCCAGACGTGGGCGGTATTAAGCGGCATGGCGCCGCCAGAGCGGGCGCAGCAGGCCATGGCGGCTGCGCGAAAGTACCTGTACACCGACTATGGCGCGCTGCTGCTTTTTCCCGCTTACAGCAAACCTGATCCAGACGTGGGCTATCTGACGCGGTACGCGCCGGGCACGCGCGAAAATGGCGGGGTTTACGTCCACGCCTCGTGCTGGGCCGTGCTGGCTGAACGAAAGCTGGCAGGCGCTGAGGCGGCCTACGATTTGTGGCGGCGCTTCTGTCCCCCACGTCGCGCCGAGTCGCCCGAAATCTACGTGGCCGAACCCTATGTCATGCCCGGCAACGTGAACGGCCCGCACGCGGCCCAACCAGGGCAGGGCGGTTGGACCTGGTATACCGGGTCCGCTGCCTGGTATTTGCGCTCCCTGGTAGAGGGTGTGCTAGGGGTGACCGCTCATCTGGAAGGGCTGCAAGTCATGGCCGACCTGCCCAAAGATTGGGATGGTTTCCGGCTGGAGCGGCGTTTCCGCGGCGCTGTCTATCATATTGAAGTGCGGCGCGTTCGTGCGGAAGAAATTCCAGGGTGTGTGGTGGACGGCCGTGCCTACGATAGTGACTATTTACCGCTGGCGGCGCCGGGTACGGTACAGACTGTACAGGTTCTGGTTTGAAAAGAGGATGTTGAAGGAAGTGGCTCATTTACCGTGGTGAAGCAACAACCGGTGAATTTCCGGCGGATGTGAGCAATCCGGTGCAGTATGGTTCGCAAGTCAAGCGGCTGTCAGCGGCTGTCAGTCTATCTGCGCAATGAGCAGTTCATCCCGTATGAACGAGAGCGGCAGATGTTGGCCGACCTGTTTGAATTACCCATTTCAACGGGTTCATTGCAAAACTTTTTAGAGACCACCGCCGAAAATGTGAGGCCAGCCACAGAAGCCATTAAAGAAGCCGTCAAAAAGGCCGAAGTCGGTCATGTGGATGAGACAGGCTTCTATATCCATGGCAAACGGTGTTGGCTCCATTCGGTCAGCACATCAGAATTAACCTACTATGATGCTATCTTGCGTTTTGTCCATGATTTTAAGGCGCCGGGCAACTCTATTCACTGCGCACCTATATTTCCACGATTCGTAAACAAGGTCTCAATGTGTGGGAAGGCACTAGGGTCTCTGTTTGACGATGATGTTCTCATGCCTCAACTCACACCTGTATAGTTACGCTCCAGTATAGTAAGCCTCATACCTGATGTCTATGTACAGGACAATAGCTCGACAATAGCTAATCAACTGGGACCTGTAAACCAGCACCTTATGGTTCACGGGCTTCGGCTTACGGCCCCGGCGCGGCCGCTGGCTGCAAAAATTCACCGGCTACCCACCCTTGTGTGCCATCAGTCCGCTCCACCTGCCACCAGACGCGGTTATTTGGCTCATCGGGCACTGGGCCACCAATTACCAGCAGCAGCTCTCCTTCATTCGCCACCACAATCAGGGCATTGCTGGTGCTGGGGCCGCCGCGCAAGTTAGCGCCGACGCCGCCGGTATCGGCCACTACCGCATAATAGTCAACCGTGATTTCCGGTGGGGCTATGGCCTGGTCGGGTGTGGGAATAGGGGTGAAGGTGGGAATGGGCGACGGCGTCGGCAGCACGGAAGTCGGCGACGGTATCGGGCTGGGCGGCGCGGTCAGGATAATGAGGGTGGGCGCCGCCGGGTCTACTTCCAAAGGTGGACGGCGCAACAAGGCATTGGCCAACGCCAACGCAATCACCAGACTGACGATGGTGACCACAACACCCAGGCCCAGGTAACGCCAGGGCGTGGGTTCTTGAGAGTCGCGGCGCATCCGGCGCGGCCGTTTGTCATCAGATTGACGGGGATCGGGGGGGAGTTCGTATCGAGCCATAGAAAATGAAAGAAATCAGAAGTTCAACTTCCGACAGAAGTTGCACTTCTCTCCAACACAAGCAAAGTCAGATCATCAAATGGGGGAGCGTCTTGCATCCACCCGGTTAGTTCCTGGGCAATGTGAGCGGCCAGGTGGGTAACGGGCAGGCGTTCGGCGGCGGCGACAACGGCCGTCAGCCGTTCCAGCCCAAACTGTTCCTCGGCCGGATTGATGGCATCTGGCACACCATCGCTAAACAGCACCAGCCGGTCGCCGGGCTGCAATTGCATCTCGTACTCGGCCAGTTGCAGGCCATCAATCATGCCCAGGAAACGGCCGTTTCCCGGCAGTTCCGCAATTTCCGGCCCCGGCCGTACCCATAACGGCCGTTCCTGTGCCGCCCGCACATAGGTCAACCGGCCACTGGGCCGGTGCAGCACACCATAAAACGCGGTCAAGAACGTGTCGTGGGAGGAGACGGCCATCATGCCATGATGCACGGCCGTGGCTACTTCTGCCGGTGACAAGGAATGTTTGCCCTCCTGTAAAAAGAGGGTGCGCGTCACCGCCATAAACAGCGCCGCGTGAAACCCCTTATCGGCCACATCGGCAATCAGAATGCCCACATGTTCGTCATCCAGAGTAACTACATCATAAAAGTCGCCGCCCACCTGCCGCGCCGGCTGCAAATAAGCGGCAAAGGCATAATCGGGAAATTGGGGCAGTTCATCGGGCAGTAAACTGCGCTGCACATCCGCCGCCAGTTCCAATTCCCGTACCAACCGTTCCTTTTCCACCAGCCGCGCCTGCGCCCGCTGCAAATCGGCATACGCCGTTTGCAGCGCTTCGTTTTTCACCTGTAGCTCGGTAATCGCCTGCTGATCAATGTTGCGCGTGGTCGCCAACACGTTACGCAGCACGGCATAGGCCAACGCCGGGCTTTCCAACATGAACCTGTCAAAGTTCTCTTCAGTCACCTCCAGCACGGCCGTGTGGGTGAGCGTAATACAGTTAGCCATACGCGGCGCGTCGTCAATGAGGCCCATCTCGCCAAAATAGCCGCGCTCGCCAATGACGTTGAGGACACGTTCCTGCCCGTCTGCCAACGTTTGCGAGACAACCACATTGCCACTGACCACCACATAAAAGGTATGCTCAATTTCACCCTGGCGGCACAAGGTGGTGTGCGGTGGATAGGTGCGCGGCACAGCCACCACCCGCAGTGCTTCCAGCGTGTGCGGTTCTAAGGCGCCAAAAGCATGGCGGATGAAGGAAGTGGTAACGGTACTCATCGCGTGATGCGTGATGCGTGACGAGTGATGCGTGATGCGTGATGCGTGCAAGTTATCACGGGGCACGCATCACGCATCACGTTCCTCTAAAAAAGTCAACAATTTCGACAAGGGCCAGGTATTGACTACCTTATCGGCGGTCGCCCAACCACGTTGGGCGGTGGCAACGCCGTAGTGCAGAAAGTTAAAGTGGCCGGTGTGGTGGGCATCGCAGTTGATGGACAGGGTGGCGCCCAGTTCCACGGCGCGGCGCACCAGATTATCGCGTAAATCCAGCCGGTGCGGGTTGGCGTTGATTTCCAGAATGGTGTGGGTGGCTACGGCCGTACCCAACACCACCTCCCAATCTAAATCCGCCCCGGCCCGGTCTGGCAGCAACCGCCCGGAGGGGTGGCCGATCATATCCACATGCGGGTTGTGCAGCGCGTTGAGAATGCGCGCCATCACCTGTTCACGCGGCTGGCTCAGGCTGACGTGCAGGCTGGCAATGACAAAATCGAGCTGCGCCAGCACCTCATCCGGGTAATCGAGCGAGCCATCGGCGCGGATTTCCATCTCTGTGCCATGCAAAATGCGGAACGCCGGCCCCATGACCTGGTTCGCCTGGCGGATTTCTTCAGCCTGCTGCCACAGCCGTTCAATGGATAGCCCATTGGCAATGCCCAGGCTGGCGGAGTGGTCGGTGATGGCGATATGGGTAAAACCGCGTGCCTGCGCCGCCCGTGCCATTTCCAGAATGGTGAATTTGCCATCCGACCAGGTGGAGTGCATGTGCAGGTCGCAAATGATTTGTTCGGCGTGGAGTACATGGGGCAGACGGCCGTCCCGCGCCGCTTCAATCTCACCCCGGTCTTCGCGCAGCGTGGGCAAGATATAAGGCAGGCCAAGGGTCTGGTACACTTCTTCTTCGGTGGCGCACAGGACTTCGGCACGGCCGTCTGTGGGCGTAAAGGCGTGTTCGTTCAGGCTGAGGCCCTGTTTCAGCGCCAGTTCCCGCAGGCGCACGTTGTGGTCTTTGCTGCCGGTGAAGTAAGAGAGCAGCGTACCCCAACGGGCAGCGGGCAGCACACGCAGGTCTACTTGCAAACCGTTCACCAGGGTAACGCTGGATTTGGTAGGGCCATGCCCGGAAATAGATTCCACCTGGGGCAGATGAACGAAGGTATCCATTACGGCCGTGGCCGCCTCTTCGTCCGCTGCCACCAGCAAATCAATATCACCAATGCTCTCTTTCATCCGGCGTAGGGAACCGGCAACGGCCGTTTTGGTCACACCCGGTAACTTTGCCAGTTCGGCCAAAATTTCCTGGGCAATGGGCCAGGCTATACCTAACATGGCCCGGTCATCGCCATGCCGCGCCAGCGATTCAATGGCTTTGAGCAGTTTTTCTTCAGATTTGGCCCCCATGCCGGGCAGGTCACGCAGTTTGCCTTCGCGGGCAACGGCCGTTAGCTCATCCAGCGTCGTCACCCCCAGCACCTCATACACCTGCTTCACCCGCTTTGGCCCCAATCCCTCTACCTTTAATAGTCCCACCAGTGATGGCGGGATATCCTTTGCCAATCGCTCATAAAATTCCAACTTACCGGTGGTCAACATTTCCTCGATCTTCTCCGCCAGCGTCTCGCCAATGCCGGGAATATCGGTCAACGTTCCTTCCGCATACACCTGGTTAATATCGCGCCCTAGCGTTTCTACCGCTTCCGCCGCCCGGCGGTAAGCCAGCACCCGGTGTACATTATCCCCACGAATCGAGAGCATATCAGCCACATCAGAAAAGAGTTGCGCTACTTCACGGTTATTCATAAAACCGATTATACCCCGCGTAAAACACATTGCGTATGGGCAGTGCCAGGCACGGGGCACAAAGCCCTGAAACAACCACCACCTGGCGCCCGTGCCTGGCACTATGGGTTTGTCATGTTACACAACCCATGTTACCATACACTCGATCCCGACACATGGCGTTATGACTCGCTCAAAGCAGCACAAGTTTTATTGTTCATATTCTTTCAAATGGAGGAGAGAATGAAAAATCGCAAGTTGTTACTACTGTTTAGTGTATTTGTTGTTTTTGCTTTGGCGTTAGCCGCCTGTAGTGGCTCTTCGCAAGCAGAACCAACAACAGCGCCGGCCACATCTGCCCCGGCTACAACCGCTCCGGTTGAAGAAGCGGCGGAAGAGCCAGCGGAAGAAGCGCCCGCCGAGGAGACAATGGCATTTGAGCCAATGTCTGTCGCCGCGGAAAATTGTGACTATGGTGGCAAGATCGCTTCCATTGAAGCGGTAGATGAGTTCACCGTTGTCTTCAATCTGTGCAAACCAGACCCGGCTTTCACGGCGAAAGTAGCCTTCACCCCCTTTGGCATCCAGCCAGCCGAATGGATCGCTGAAACAGGCGGTACCGGTGTCATTCTGGAAAAACCGATTGGCACAGGGCCATACATGCTTGACTCCTGGACACGCGGTGATTCCATTGTGTTCAAACGGTTTGACGATTATTGGGGAACACCGGCCAATGAAGAAACGGCCGTACTCCGTTGGGCATCTGAAGGTGCAGCCCGTTTGCTGGAATTGCAAGCCGGCACCGCTGACATGATCACCAACATCAGCCCCAGTGATTATGCTTCCGTTGAAGCGAACCCCAATCTGCAACTGCTGCAAGTAGCCAACCCCAATGTCTTCTACCTGGGGATGACCAATACCTTTGAGCCGTTTAACAACCTGCAAGTACGCCAGGCTGTGGCCATGGGTATTGACCGTCAGCGTATCGTGAGCAACTTCTATCCAGAAGGTTCCGAGGTTGCTTCCCACTTTACCCCCTGCTCCATTCCCAATGGCTGCGCCGGTGAAGAGTGGTATGAGTTTGACGCCGAAGCCGCCCGCGCCATGCTGGCCGAAGCCGGGTATCCAGATGGTTTTGAAACCACCATTTATTACCGTAACGTTTTCCGTGGCTACTTGCCGGAACCGGCGTTGGTAGCTGTAGAACTCCAGGCGCAACTGCGGGATAACCTGGGCATTACTGCCAATGTGGAAGAAATGGAATCTGGCACGTTTATCGCTGAATCCAGTGCGGGCAACCTGAATGGTTTCTACCTGTTAGGTTGGGGGGCAGATTATCCACACGTTACCAACTTCCTGGATTTCCACTTTGGCTCCGGCAACCTCCAGTTTGGCGACCCCCATCCGGAGATTTATGAGCTGCTGCTAGAAGCTTCCACCATCGGTGACGCGGACGAGGCTGAGCCGCTGTACGTCCAGGCCAACAATGCTATTCGTGAATTGGTACCGATGGTGCCGATTGCCCACGGCGCATCAGCCCACGCGGCCCTGGCCTCGACCGAAGGCGCGTATGTACCACCGTTTGGCGCCACCGAGTTTGCCCAACTGTCTACCGGCAAGGGCACACTTGTCTTTGTGCAAAACGCCGAGCCGATTAGCCTCTACTGCACCGACGAGACCGATGGTGAATCGTTACGGCCGTGCCAGCAAGTGGTAGAAACGCTGCTCTTCTACATGAAAGATTCCGGCGACACCCAACCAGGTCTGGCTACGCAATGTACAGCTAACGAGGATTCCACAGTCTGGACGTGTACCCTGCGCCAGGGCGTCTTGTTCCACGATGGCTCCAAGTTTGACGCCAACGATGTGGTCGCCTCTTGGGCCGCCGGTATTGACGCTTCCAATCCATACCACGTAGGCAACACCGGCGCGTTTGAATACTATTCCTATCTGTGGGATAGTTTGATGAACGCTGGCGAATAGACCAGTAACTAGACCTGACAGGTTTCTAAAAACCTGTCAGGTCTTAATTGAACTATTAACACAACTACTAATTTTGTCATAACGCCTGAATAACGTAACTATAAACATCCGATTTCGCTGCCGTGGTGGCCGGCGAAATCGGATGTCTTATTCCTGCTCATCATGATTCAGTATACCGTTCGCCGCATGTTATTAGCTATTCCAGTTTTATTAGCCATTCTGATAGTGGTTTTTCTCCTGGCGCGGGCCGTACCAGGCGATCCCTGCAAATCTATCCTGGGGGAAAAAGCCACCGCAGAAACGTGTGAACGTTTTACAAAAATTCATGGCCTAGATAAGCCGGTACCCGTCCAGTTAGCCATTTACATGTCTAATATGCTGCGGGGTGACTTTGGTGACTCAATCCGTTTTAAGCGACCGGTGCTGCTGATGCTGGCCGAACGCCTGCCCATGACCATTGAATTAGGTATGGCAGCGATGACATTGGCGCTGCTGGTGGGTATCCCAGCCGGCATACTCTCGGCCGTGCGCCGGAATTCGGCTATAGATGTGGTCACTATGTTTGGCGCTAATATCGGCGTTTCTTTACCTGTCTTTTTCCTGGGGTTGTTGCTTATTTATCTCTTTGCCGTTGTTTTGCGGGATACGCCATTTTCCCTTCCCCCCTCAGGGCGTCTCTCGCCTGGCATTACGCCCACACCGTTTTTTGTATATTATGAACTGGCGGTAGAACCGAACACGGGTAAGTTTTATCTTTACCAGTTTATTGCCAAGTTATATATTCTGAACTCTATTTTGACATCTGACTGGGTCGTGTTGAAAGATACACTCCGGCATCTTATTCTACCGTCCATCGCGCTGGCTACGATTCCCCTGGCAATTATCGCCCGGATGACTCGTTCCAGTATGTTGGAAATTTTAGGGCTGGATTACATTCGCACGGCTAAAGCCAAAGGGCTGCCGCAGCGGATGGTGATTATGAAACATTCATTTCGTAATGCATTGTTACCCATTGTGACCATTGCCGGTTTGCAAATGGCGGCTATTTTGGGTGGGGCGGTGCTGACAGAAACGATTTTTAGTTTACCGGGGGTGGGGTTAAGTGTGTATGAGGCAATTACGGCCCGTGATTTTCCGGTGATACAGGGTTTTGTCCTGGTGATCGCCTTTATTTACGTCTCCTTTAACCTGATTGTGGATCTGTCTTATGCTATTCTGGATCCGCGCATTCGGCTCGATTAACGTATGATCTCGCAAAGTTCAGAATCAATTGCCTCTGTCGTACAAATTCCCGATGACAATATCGCCGATATCGGCAATTATAAGTCGAATAGTTTGTGGCGTTTGACGCTGCGCCGCCTGTTCCGGCAGCGTTCGGCTCAGGTGGGTATGGTTATGTTGGGGCTGTTGGTGTTCACGGCCGTCTTCGCCCCCATCATTGCCCCGTATGACCCGGCCCGTGTGATTGAGGATGCCAACGGCCGTATCAAAGTTCGGCAGGCCCCTTGCATTCATCTGCTCGGCTGCCCGGCCGATCAATCACAGCACATTTTTGGCACGGATGGCAACGGCCGTGACCAGTTCAGCCGTATCCTCTATGGCGCGCGGGTATCTTTACGTATTGGCGTCACCGTGATTACGGCAGCGGTATTGATAGGCACCGTCATGGGCGCCATCGCCGGTTATGCCGGCGGGTGGTTGGATAACCTGCTCATGCGCGGCACGGACATCATTCTGGCCTTCCCCTTCTTTTTATTGGCAATTGCCCTGGTTTTTGTGTTAGGCCCCAGCCTGGAAAATGCCATGGTGGCAATTGCCATTGTCAGTATACCAACCTATGCCCGGGTTGTCCGGGCCACCGTGTTGTCGTTGCGCGAGACGGATTATGTGGAGGCATCGCGGGCGTTGGGGGCCAGCAGTTGGCGCATTCTGTTCGGCCGTATTCTGCCCAATGCGCTGCCGCCATTGATTGTGTTAGCCACGTTGGGCATTGCCACCGCCATTTTGGACACAGCCGCCCTCTCCTTCCTCGGTTTAGGCGCGCAGGAGCCAACGGCCGAATGGGGCACCATGCTTGGCCGCGAACGCAACCAGATTTTCAGCGCTCCCCATCTGGTTATTATCCCCGGTATTGCCATTTCCATCACCGTGCTGGCCTTCAACCTTTTAGGTGACGGCCTGCGCGACGCCCTCGACCCGCGCCTGGTACATGGCAAAGGGAGCAAGTAGCAAGTGGCAGGTGGTTGCCTACCACTTGCTACCTGCTACTTGCCACCTGCCACTCCCCCTTTTTTATTCGACATAACGCTTGCAACTTGACGTAATATCAGGCATAATGTACACATTATGTCTCCTTTATTAGAGGCGCTGCTCCTGCTGCAAGCGCGTATTAGTACCTGGTTGCAGCAGCAGGTATGGCCTTTATTAGGCATCAACAAACAGGTGATGGCCTTTGGTTTTTTCCGAGGCATCTACGACACCATTTTGTTGCTGCTGTTGGGGACCGGGCTGTTGGTGGGCAGCCAGATGTATATGAACGCGCAGTATGATTTACCCAAAGATATTCAGGCAACGGCCGTGCAGTGGGCGCCTATTGCCGACAGTATCGCCCGCGCGGTAGATATTCCCCGTGAGGCGCCGTTGGTGCTGTGGTTCAAGGAAAACAGCATGTTGGCCGTTAATCCCGCCAACTGCACCGGCATCATGGGCGCTTATGATCTGGTGCGGTCCGGCGCGCGCCCCTGTTTTACACCCGGCCCCATCTCTGACCGGGAAGTACGTGAACAGTTACAGATTGGCGCGGAGGAGTTCAAAAAGCGCTGCCCGGAAATTACCTATTACACCCAAGACCCGGAAACGATCAAACGGTGTTATTTTGCCTACAACGCCGGTATGGGTGCGGCGCAGCGGTTAGACGCCAACCAATCGGCCTATGTGATGAACCTGTATGACGCGGCGCACACCAATATGGTGTACAGTGACATTGAACTGGGCACGGTGGTGATGAAAACATTGGGGGCCTGGCCGGCGCATCTGGCGTTTCAAAGCCTGATTACAGGGCAGTTGGACGTGGAGGAACGGCCGTTTGCCCTTACCCTGCTCTATATCAGCCTGCAATTTTATGACCTGACCAGCCAGTTTTTTGTGGATTTGCTGGGTGGCGTAGACGGCCGTGAAGTGAGCATGGACTTCCCCGCGTACCGCGCCTTGCCGGATGCCGATTGTTTGGGCGAAGCGCATATTGTGGGACGGCCGTCGCTGCGCCCACGTCTTAACCCCGTCGGTGAATCTCCCCTGTTAACCCAGGATGTACACGGATGCAGCTATGGGCTGCCGGGCATAGACATTTCTAGCAGCAATAGTACGGCCGTGTTACAAGCCCCCATCCCCGGCGAAGTCACCACCTATACCGACCAGTGGTATAACAGCACCATTCGCATTGAAAACGATGAATGGATTGTCTGGCTGTTGCACGCCCGCACCTACTTTGTAGCTGAGGGGCGCATCCGGCAGGGGCAGGCGGTGGGCGTCATGGGCGCTGTCGGCATTGCCACCGGCCCACACGTCCATTACACCATATTTGACAAAGTGAACGACACATTCGTTGACCCCAGGGAATTTTTGCCCTGACTTAACCGTTCTGACCTGACAGGTTTTTTTGCCAGTTCAACTTGAAACTTTGCAAACCAAAAACCTGTCAGGTCTCTAGAGGGTCATTGAATTAAACCAGGTAGTACATTTCAAAGGAGTGGAACATCATGGATCTATTACAACTACTAAGGTTTTTGCCCCTGATTCTGGGTGGTGCGTTGATCGTTTTTCTGTTGTTCAAACAGGGGCCGATCAAAGATTTCAAACTTGCCAAACTAATCATTTACTTTGTGGGCATATTAGTTACCCTGATTTTTGTGGGTTGGCTGGTAGACACTTTTGTCTTTTCCTGGGCCAATGACCGTCTACAAGCGACAACGGATGGAGAATTTGATGCCTTTGTTAATTCTACTGAAGCGATCATAAACTCAGCGCTGAGTACCAGTTCAGGAAGCAGCGGAGTGCCGCCGGCCCCCACGCAGCCGCCCGTAGTCATCATCGTCACACCCCCCACTAGCGGTGGCGGTGTGCCACCCGAAAGCGGCGGTGGCACACCTGGCACTGTGCAGTATGTCGTGGTGGCGGGTGACACGCTGTACAGCATTGCCGCCCGCTTTGGCACAACCGTTAATGCCATTATGTCCGTCAATGGCCTGACCAACCATATCATCTATCCGGGTCAGGTTTTGCTCATACCCACGTCATAGACCCGAAATCCGAAGCCCGAAGTCGGGCTTCGGGCTTCGGATTTCGGGTCACGCATAACGGGTCACGCATTATGCCTATTCGCAGATATTGGGATTTTTCGGCATCGCTGACGAATATCCAAGATTCGTTTAAGCCCAGCGATCTGGAAGACCGGCTCATGCCGGGTGAAGAGCTGCAACTGGAAATCCACCTGGCCTGGTACCGGGATTTTTTAGGGCGATTGCTGATTGACCGGTTTAGCTGGTTTTTGCTGGTGGCGGCGGTGGTGACATTTATCACGGCCGTACTCACCGCCACCCAAAACTACCATTGGGGCATTGCCTTTATCCCCGCCCTCCTGTTTGCCAGCCTCTTTTTGCTGGCGTTTTACCAGCGCATCATCTACCAGCAATACCGCGTACAAAAGACGAATGCCCGCTTCATCGTCTCCATCCCCCAGCCAAACGGCTTTCCCCTGGCGGACAACATTGAACTCAAAGGGCTGCCCCAGGTGGTAGACCCCAACTGGTCAAAAAGCTTCATCTGGCGCGTCTTTCAGTTTTTCACCGGCGCTCGTGATATTTATATCAGCCTGGTCGCTTATCAATTTGTGGAAGGCACGGCCAAAGTGGGTGGGGCGTTAATTATTCCCGATGTGATGCCAGAGGATATATTTGAGTTAAAACGACATGTATTTGGGATGGCATAAAAAAACCGGCCATATGGCCGGTTTTTTTATGCTATCAAACTGGTGTCGCCCTCATAAGGCTCAATTTCGGTGGCTTCCAACCCTTTGCGGGTTTCTTCCACATCGTAGAGGACCCACTGCCCTTCCTGCAATTCTTCCGGCTCGCCCACCGTGCTGCTCTTGTGAAAGAAAATCTCTTCACCCGCGCCGCGTACAATAAAGCCGTACCCTTTTTTAACGTTGTACCACTTCAGCCGCCCCAGATATTTGCCTGTTTGCGGATCGATCTGAATGGTCAGCGGTTCGGCAAAGGTTGTGCCCGCATCATCACCATGATCATGACTTTGTTGTCTGGGCGGCGGTGGTGAGTACGACGGCCGTACCGCCACCCGTTCCTGTAGTTGAGACAGCGAAGCAGGCTCGATTGGTAGTCCGGCCTCGTCTAGCCGCCGCTGCATCTCTACTGTAAACAAAAATTGTTCCCCATTGTCATTAGTCGCCCATTGGTCTTTGTAGCTCATCTTTCATCTCCGTTGGTAGCCTATAGACCTGACAGGTTTTTAGAAACCTGTCAGGTCTGAACGAGTTGGTGCATTGTACCGTCATTTGCCTAAGCTGGCTATTTCTTCTTTTTGGTTGGTTTTTCCGGCAATAGCGCCAATTGTTGGGGGGAGACGGCCGTCTCCTCTTCCCCACCTACCTCTGGCCGTTCCATAATCCGCAGCGCGCCGGTAATCTGGTTACGCTCGCCCACCGTCATCGCCGGGCGCGGCTTGAGGGAGCGCGCCCCCACCGCGCCGGCATCCAGGCGCAGCTTCTTGGTAGAACCGAGACTCGTCGTCACCAACAGTTCCGTTTTCTCTGAACAGATGACGGTCGCCACCACTTCCGCCGCTTCTTTGGGCAGCCGCACGTTAATCACGCCTGCGCCATGCCGCCCCTGCGTGGGATATTCGTTCAATGGCGACGCTTTCACCATACCATTGTCGGTGATGCTCCATAAAAAGCCATCCGGTTCCACCACTTCGGCAGCAATGACGCCATCTGCCTCGTCGGCCAGCTTGATACCCATGACGCCGCCCGCCGGTAAACCCATCGGCCGCACTTCCTCTTCCTGGAAGCGAATGGCCTGGCCGTTGGCGGTGGCCAGCAGCATCTCCTGACGGCCGTCCGTCAGCCGCACCCAGCCCAACGAGTCGCCATCAGGCACGTTCATCACCGTAAACGGGGCAGTGGTGATGCCAGGCAAATCTTCCACGCGCACCCGCTTTACCACCCCCGCCAGCGTCGTCAGGAAAAGATACCCATCCATGCCCACCGGCAGCACCAGCGCCGCCGCCAGATGGTCACGCCGGGTAAAGCCGGTCATGTCGGCGTAATGGGTACCCACACCCAATTCGGTGGCCTGGGGCAGTTGGTAGATGGGCAGGCTGGCGGCACGGCCGTCGGCGGCAAACAGGTACAAAATATCCTGCGTATTCGCTGCCAACAGCGCCATTGGCTGCTCTTTCGGCTTCAGGGGGATTTTCACCATTTCCGGCGAGGTGGTGCGGGCAATGGTCCCTTTTTCGCCCACCATCACCCAGACATTTTCTTTTGGCAGCAGGTCGGTGGCCGTAATCACTTTGCTATCCATGCCATCCACAATTTGGGTGCGGCGTACATCGGCATATTGGCTTTTAACGGCCGTTAACTCCTCCTTAATCGTCTCCCGCATCATGCCCGGATTTGCTAAGAGCTTTTCCAGAAACTTAATCAACTGCTTCTGTTCTTTATGCTCTTCCTGAATCTTCTGCCGCTCCAAAGCCGCCAGCCGCCGCAGCTGCATATCCAAAATTGCCTGCGCCTGCACTTCGGACAGAGCAAACTTCTTCATCAAATTGGCATGGGCCGTCTCTACCGAGCGCGAACGCCGGATGGTGTCAATCACCTCATCCAGGTGATCCAGCGCCTTGAGCAGCCCTTCCAAAATGTGCGCCCGCCGCTGCGCTTTGGCCAGGTCATGCTCACTGCGGCGGCGAATCAC
Source organism: uncultured Chloroflexota bacterium (assembly GCA_900696625.1). GTDB lineage: Bacteria > Chloroflexota > Anaerolineae > Promineifilales > Promineifilaceae > CAADGU01. The sequence goes on from CAADGU010000204.1 coordinate 24,700, forward strand.
TTCCAACCGGTGTTCCAGATAAACCCGCAAGGCCTGTTTCAGCGTCAGCACCCGCGGCTCGCCATTGACCAGCGCCAGCAGGGAAATGCTAAAGGTGTTTTGCAGCGGCGTCAGGTTAAACAGCGCCGCCAGCACCGCCTCCGGCTCCACCGTGCGTGTGGTCTCGATGATGATGCGCATCCCGTTGCGGTCGGATTCGTCGCGCAAATCGGTCAGCCCTTCAATCTTGCCATCCCGGTGCAGGTCAGCAATGCGCCCTAGCAAATTGGTTTTGTTGGCCTGGTAGGGCAGTTCGGTGATGACGATGCGCGACTTGTTGCGCCCCATCTCTTCCACGTGCGCTTTGGCGCGCACGGTCACATGGCCGCGCCCGGTGGCATAGGCGCTCGTCAAGGCATCACTCTCCACCCCCTTCATATCCCGGTAGCGAAAGATCAGCCCGCCGGTGGGAAAGTCTGGCCCTTTGATAAAGCGCATCAGGTCGGCCACGGAAATGTCGTCCAGTTTGGCCCAGTTATCGAGCATGTAGGTGAGGGCGTCTATCACTTCGCCCAGGTTGTGCGGTGGGATGCTGGTGGCCATGCCCACAGCAATGCCTGATGAGCCGTTGACCAGCAGGTTGGGGATAGTGGCGGGCAAGACGCCCGGTTCTTTGAGCGAATCGTCAAAGTTGGGGTTGAAGTTGACCGTCCCTTTTTCAATGTCGGCCAGCATGTCATGGCCCATCTGCGTCATACGGGCTTCGGTGTAGCGCATGGCGGCGGCTTCGTCGCCGTCAATGCTGCCGAAGTTGCCCTGCCCATCTACCAGGGTGTAACGCAGCGAAAAGTCCTGGGCCAGGCGCACCATGGCGTCATACACCGCCTGGTCGCTGTGGGGGTGATATTTACCCAGCACTTCACCGACGACGCGGGCGGATTTTTTGTAGGCGGTGTTGGGGCGCAGGCCCATGTCATACATGGCGTAGAGGATGCGCCGCTGCACCGGTTTAAGGCCGTCGCGGGCGTCGGGCAGCGCCCGCGAGACGATGACGCTCATGGCGTAGCTGAGGTACGATTCGCGTACTTCTTCATCAATGTTGATCTGTTTGACTGTTCCGATTTCCATGGATTATCCAAAGGTGGGCGTTCAGGGTTCCCCTAAGCGCCCACCAAAAATGAAATAAATGTTCTACAGAGGCGGGCGTAAATATAGGCAATTTGGAGCGGGCTGTCAATGGGGGAACGGCCGTACTCTCCCCACGGCCCTGTTTTCAGATTGCTTCAATCTTGAAGATTGAAGCAATCTTCACGGCTGATTATGTGAATGTTTGTTTGAGAGGAGAGAGGGAGGGAGAGTACTGCCGTGTCTTCCCTCAAATGGCTCACCAACCACAGTCAACTCACCGATTCCCGGCGGCTATCGGTGGACGGTTCTTGCG
>CAADGU010000205.1 GCA_900696625.1 uncultured Chloroflexota bacterium
GTACGGCCGTCAGCCGGTTTCTGCCTGGCGTAGGGGGTGAATGTGGTGGGTTGTCAGCAATGACGGCCGTGTTTTTGTGGTGGGGGTACGGCCGTGCTGATTGACCCCGACCTATTGATCTTTCCAGGCTTCCGGTGTGGTGGATGGCTCGGAGGCGTGGATGGGCAGCGAGATACAGAAGGTGCTGCCTTTGCCAATCTGGCTCTGCACCCAGGCATTGCCGCCATGCCGGGTGGCTATGGTTTTGACAATGGCTAAACCCAGACCAGACCCTTTGACTTTTTCCGTCCCCCTGGCTTTAACGCGGTAGAATTTTTCAAACAGGTGTGCCTGGTCTTCTTTGGCAATACCGGGGCCATTGTCTTTCACGCTGATGATGACCTCACCGTTGGCCTGATGGGCTTGTAAAAAGAGAGGCCCGCTGTTAGGGGCGTATTTGACGCCATTGCCGATCAAATTGGCGACGGCCTGGCGAATGAGCGAGAGGTCGCCGACAACGGCGGAAACGTCGTCCGTCACGTCCACTTTAATCTGGATGCCCGCCAGGTGGGCGTGCTGCCAGTATTCCGTCGCGATGTCGGCCAGCAACGGCCGTATATCTATCACCTCTTGCTCCAATTCCATCCCCCCCTCGATGCGGGCAATGTCGAGCAAATCTTCCACCATCTTCGCCATCTGGTCAATGCCGCCCAGAATTTTGCTGACGTACTCATGCTGCTTGTCGTTTAACTCACCGGCCAACGCCAGCATGGAGGTGTAGCCGCGGATGAACGTGAGCGGGCTGCGCAGGTCATGGCTTACCGTAGCCACAAAGTCTGACTTCATTTTGTCAATTTCTTTGAGATTGGTAATGTCTCGCAGCACGGCCACACGCCCAAAAACCTGCCCCTCGTGGCTGAAAATGGTGGAGGCGATGGCGTTATAAATTTTGCCGTCATTGGTGCTAATTTCCAGGTTTTGCGGCCGTTCATCTTGCCCCATCAGCGCCTGCACCAGCGTGGGAATGGGAATCACATCGGCTACCGGGCGGTTGCGCACGGCATCAACCGTAAAGCCAAATATCCGTTCGGTAGCCGGGTTGATCAGCAGTACCCGTTCCGTCTGATCGGTGACGATAACGGCGTCAGAAGTGCTGGCCAGGACGGCGGCCAGACGGCGGCGGCCACTTTCGGCGGTGGCGTAAAGGCGGGCGTTTTCCACCAGTACCGCGCCCTGCGTGGACAGCGTGGACAGTAGATTGCGTTCGGTCAGGTCAAAGCTGTGCGTCTGGCGGAATCCCAACCAGAGGATACCCTGAAACCGGTCATGGGAACGCAGGGGAATGGCCAGCAATGCCGGGACAGGTAATTCGGCCGTCTCCGGTAGTTCCAGGGCGTTTCTGATCTCTTCGGGTGTGACCAACATCAGTTCAGAAGCATGGCGCAGCCGGGTCATAATCAGCCGGTCTAATGCGGCCATCTGCTCGGAAGCGGGGCCTTCACCAAACGTCATCGGGTTGCCGCCGCCAGGGTTGGGCACCACCGCGCGCGCCCCCACCGCACCGGTGCCGCGTAATGCACCCCGCAAAATGGCGGGGATGCCTTCATGAATATCAATGCTGGTAGCCACGTCATGGCTGACGCCCAACAGCAGTGACAGTTCATTCAACCGTTTGCGCATAGAACGCTGCATCTGGGCAAAGGCGCGCTGCAACTGCCCAATCTCGTCATCTCGCTGCAAGTAGGAGGCAGGCGTCCAGTTGCCGCCGGCAGCAATGGTTTTGGACGCGGCAACCATTTCATCCAACGGCGTGGTAATGTCGCGGCCAATGACCAGCACGTGGGCATAAAACAGACCGGCGGCTACCAGCATTACCAGCAGTAAAGGCCAGCCAATACCCCAGGCTTGTTCCAACACGGCCGTATACGGCACACTGCCCACCACCACTTCCGCTGCACCCCCAGGGGAAGACACAACGACTAACTCTCTGGTAAACGCAATATCGGAGCCGTCGCTCCAGCGCCAATAGGCGTCGCCGTTGGCGGGTTGCACCAGCCACAACGCCGTCAGCCCGGCGGCGTTTGCCGACCAGGCAGCATTATCATACCGGGCAAAATGATATTGTTTCTTGTTCGGGTCGCTGCGGTCTGGTGAAGGGGGGAGGGGATTATCCAGGGGGATTACTTGTAAGGTCTCGGCGATGTTGTGGGCAATCAGTCTGGTGGAAATGGTGATGGCCACGCCGTACAAAACGAGCAGCGTCAGGCTGAGCAGGATGGCGGTGAAGGCGATGTAGTTGAGGGTGAGCCGCCTTTGCAGACTGCGCTGCGTGGGGGAAGGAACCAACGGCCGTGACGGTCTCAGGTCGGGTAAAGCTCGTAACACAAATGTGACCACCACACCACCCACCAGACCTTCAAGCAGGCGCGGCCACAAGCCGGCGGCGGCCACCACCAGGGCTACGTCTAAGGCTACCAGGCCGGTAGCCTGCCCGGCGGCAAATGTGCCCACGCCGGATAACACCGCCAGCAGCAGCCCACTCAAGACACCGGCGATGACCGGTTGGCGCAGCCAGCGATAGAGCCGCCCGATATAATTTTGCTGCATCAGCACGGCCGTGAACATGGTCACAAAGGCATAATGAAAGATGGTAAATAGCTGGTGGCTTTCGCCCAATGCCTGGCCTAAACCGGCGGCGGCCCCCACCCACAAGGCGGCGATGGGCGGCAAAATGGCGGCGGCAAGAAGGGTGGGTACGGCCGTTAACAAGGCCACATAAGCCGCTGGTCCGTCCGGAGTATGCACAACCGGGTAGGCTAAAAACTGGCTGGCGGCAAAAGCGGTGATGCTCAGGCCTATCAACCAGCGCCGGCTATGATTGTCCAGACTCCGCAAATCAGCCCGGTACCGGCCGATCAATAACCCGCTGATCACGATGTAAGCTGATAAAAGGAGATAGCCCCACAAACGGTCTGGCAGTCCGACCGCTATTGTTTCACTTGCTCCCCAAAGCTCAACCGGCATAGTTTATTTCCTGTTTTGTGGCTTATGCCGCGCAACAACCCCATTGTGTGATAGACTGCTCCTTACAATTAACTGCCAGGAGTTGCATGTCATCAAGAGTTTACCATAAATAAAGATGCCTCCGATTATAACATGGGGGTATAGCAGTCGCAATTAGTACCAGGATAGTGCCAACGGCCGTTTGTCAATTACCATAATGTCCATTATCATCCCGCCCAATGGACTCGCGACGTCGCACCTATACCTTGTTGATTGGCATTATTTTATTGACCATTCCCTGTTATTGCGCCGGGATTGCCGCCCTGTTGTTAGCGCCGGGTGAAGGTGTGGCCACGCCCACCCCCACAGAAGTGACGCTGACGCCCACAGTAACCGACACGGCTACCGTGGCGCCGCTGCCGGGAACGCTCACGGCCGTGCCCACCTCTTTCCTTTCGCCCACCCCGCCAACTACCGCGACTCTACCGCCCACACCAACCCAATTTACCACGCCGACCCATACCCCCTCGATCACGGCCACGGCTACGGAAACACCAACCGAGACGCCAACCAGCACACCGACCGAAACACCGACGGAGACAGCCACAGCTACATTGACGACCACACCCACCTTTACCCCCACCGTCACCGACACGCCAACAGAGACGCCCACCGAGACGCCGACCGAAACGGCCACGCCCGAAACAACGCCAGAAAGCACGCCGCCTTCCCCTTAAAACCATCACTTAAATTGCCAATGGAGCAAAACAGGAAAACGTGATAAAAAAGAGTATGGACATTCATAAACTGCTCAAAACCCTGACGGAAACGCCAGGCCCCTCCGGTTATGAGGATCAGATTGCCGCCGTCATTGAAGAATTATGGCAGCCCTGTGTGGACACCATCACACGAGACCGGGTGGGCAGCCTGATCGCCACCAAACGGGCCACGAAAAACGGCCGTACCCCACCCCGCCGCATCCTCCTCGCTGCCCACATGGACGAGATCGCCTTGATGGTGCGCGATGTGGAAGAACACAACGGCAATGGCTTTTTGCGGGTCACGTCCATTGGCGGCGTGGATACGCGGCAAGTGTTTGGGCAGCTAGTGGTGGTTCACGGCCGTAAAAATCTCACCGGCGTCGTTGGCTGCCTGCCTGCCCGCCTGCTGCCCGAAGAAAAACAAGACAAACCGTTTGATTTTGAAGACCTGCTGGTAGATGTGGGCCTGCCCATCGAGACGGTGAACAACCAGATTTCTATTGGCGATTTCATCAGTTTCCGCCAACCCTTACTCAAGCTGATGAACAAACGGGTGGCGGGTAAATCACTGGATAATCGCGCCTCGGTGGCGGCCGTTACCGTCTGCCTGGAACAGTTGCGGCAGCGCCAACACGCCTGGGAAGTGATCGCTGTCGCCACCGCGCAGGAGGAAACCCGCCTGTTGGGCGCATATACCACCGCCTTTGCCTTGCAGCCGGACGCCGCCATTGCCATTGACGTCACCTTTGGCAAAGGGCCAGGCGCGAACGAACACGTTACCCACGAATTAGGCGGCGGCCCGGCGCTCGACCTGGGGCCAAACGTGCATACCGGCATGTTTAACGCCCTGAAAGCGACGGCCGAAGAATTGGAACTTAACATCAACATTGAAACCCACCAGCGCGCCAGCGGCACCGACGCGCACGGCCTACAAATCGCCCGCGCCGGTATTCCCACCGCCATCGTCGCCATCCCGCTGCGCTACATGCACACCATGGTGGAATCGGTGGCGCTCAAAGACATTGAACGCGCCGGTCGCCTGCTGGCCGAATTTATCGTCGGACTAGACGAGGAATTTTTAGGCAAATTGGCGAAGGGCATGATGGAGGAAGAGAGTAAGCAGTAAACAGTGAGCAGTGCGCAGCCATTCCTACCTGCTCACTGCTTACTGCTCACTGCTTACTTAATCAATAACAATGAACGAATTGCTCAAAAACCTGACCGAAGCCGTAGGCGTTTCCGGCGAGGAAAAAGAGATTCGCCGGATTATTCGTGACCTGATTGCCGACCATGTGGATGAATGGCATGTGGACACGATGGGCAGCCTGATCGCCCTCAAAAAAGGAACCGGCGCGTCGCCGCTGCGGGTGATGGTAGACGCCCACATGGACGAAGTGGGGCTGATGGTGACGGGCTTTGACAGCAACGGCACCCTGAAATTTGACACGGTGGGCGGTTTTGACGACCGTACCCTGTTGGGTAAGGTGGTGCAGGTGGGGTCGGAAAAGGTGACAGGGGTGATTGGCGGCCGGCCGGTGCATCTGTCTACTCCGGCGCAGCGCAATTCAGTCGTCAAAGTGGACGCCATGCGCATTGATATTGGCGCCAAAAATGAAGACGCCGCCAAAGGCAAAGTGAAACTGGGCGACCGGGCCGCTTTTGTGACGGCGTATGAAGAATTGGGCGCCACGGCCGTAGCCAAAGCGTTCGATAACCGGGCGGGCTGCGCGGCATTGGTAGAGTTGCTGCGGGCACGGCCGTATCCCTTTGACCTTTATGCCGCCTTCACCGTACAAGAAGAAGTGGGCTTGCGGGGAGCGCAGGCCGCCGCGTATGGCATTGACCCCGACGCGGCCCTGGTGCTGGAATGTACCCCCGCCTATGACCTGCCCAATAAAAATGACGTCAGCCCCAACGTGGCGTTGGGCAAAGGGCCCTCTATTTATGTGATGGATTCCATCACCGTGCAAGACCCGCGCCTGGTACGCCATATTTTGCAAACGGCCGTGACCCACAACATCCCCTACCAGATTCGGCAGCCCGGCGGCGGTGGCACCAACACCGGCGCTATCCAACGCACGCGCCGTCCCATCCCGGCGGCCACCATCGCCGTACCTGGCCGTTACGCCCACACCCCCACCATGATGATCAACCTGGACGATTACGCCCATGTGGTGAAACTGGCGCAATTAACACTGCAAGGTTTAACAACGGAAATTGTGAAACGTAATTAGGTAATTGGGTAATTAGGTAATTGAGTAATTACCCAATTACCTAATTACTCAATTACTCTTTAAGGTAATAGCATGAACGACCTGATCAAAAAACTCGTAGAAGCCTACGGCCCTTCCGGCTTTGAAGACCAGATGCGCGCCCTCATCCGGCCAGAAATTGAAAAGTATGCCGATGAAATTTCGGTAGATGCCCTGGGCAACCTGATTGCCCACAAAAAAGGGGACGGCAGCGGCTTGAAGGTGATGGTAGCAGCACACATGGACGAAATTGGCGTCATGATCACCCACATCACCGAAGAAGGGTTCTGCCGCTTTACCAACATCGGCGGCGTCTATTCCCATACCTTGTTGGGTGGGCGGGTGCAGTTTGCCGACGGCCGTATCGGCGTCATCCACAGCGACCGCATCACCGACCGCAGCAAAATTTACGGTTTGGACAAACATTTCATTGACGTGGGCGCCAACGGCCGTGACGATTGCCCGGTGCAGGTCGGCGACGCCGCCGGTTTCCACCGCGAATTTGTGGTCAACGGCAAAATGCTCAGCGCCAAAAGTATGGATGACCGCATCGGCTGTGTGGTGGCCATTGAAGCCATGAAACGGCTCAAGCAAACGCCGCACGATGTCTACTTTGTGTTTAGCGTGCAGGAAGAAATTGGCACACGCGGCGCAGAAGCGGCCGCCAACCACCTGGACCCCGATGTAGGCATTGCCCTGGATGTGACCACCACCGGCGATGTACCGGAAGCCATCCCCATGGCCGTCAGTCTGGGTAAGGGTACGGCGATCAAAGTTAAAGATGCGGGCATGATCGCCCATCATGGGCTGGTGCAGCTAATGAAAAAACGAGCCAGCGAAGCCTCCATCCCCTACCAGCTAGAAGTATTAACCGGCGGCTCCACCGACGCCCGCTCCATTCAGATTGCCAATGGCGGCGCGGCCGCCGGCTGCATCTCCATCCCCTGCCGCTACGTCCACTCCCAAAGCGAAACCGTCCACGCTGACGACGTAGAAAACTCCATCAAACTCCTGGTCGAACTTCTCGCCAAACCAATGGAGCTTTAATCTTTAGCAATGACACGAATATGAGATGAAAGAAGCGTATGATTTCAGCCAGGGGCGGCGGGGGGCAATTGATCCCCTGCCGCCAGGCAAATCCCGTATTACGATTCGGCTGGATAACGATGTGATTGAGTGGTTTGGGGTGCAAGTAGAGAACGCGGGTGGGGGCAATTACCAGGCCTTGATCAACCAGGCGTTGCGCGAATACATCTGGCAAAACCAGGAAGCATGGGAAGATACGCTGCGCCGCGTGATTCGGGAAGAGTTACGGCCGACCATTCAGGAAGCTGTGGTGGAATAGGCATGACTTTTATACAAAAACTCGTGACAAATCTATTGCCGGCCAAATGGGCCGCCGACATTCAGGCGGAGTCGCAAAGGTGGCTGCTGCGCTGCCCTACCTGTGGCACAGCCCGGTCGGTGTGGGAGAGGGGGGGGATTCGTTATAAGGCCCGCTCAAAAGGCAGGCTGGTATATGCCACATGTGCCACCTGCGGCCAGCGGCAAAACATGTCGCTGGAATGGCAGTCGGACGAGTAAAAGCAGCCATCTATCACGCGAACGCCCTTGCCGGTATAATACGCCCCCATGACAATCAGCAGTAATCCTATTGTGCAACTGCAACCCGGCGCGGAAGAGGTACTCACGGCCGTAGCCCACCAACAATTCCTCACCCCCCAGGCGTACCGCTTACAATTGGCCGCCGCCCACATGCTGCTCATCGGCGGTTTCGACGAACTCATCTGCCTGGACAGCCTGCACTTCGACCCCTTCCCTTACCAGATTAAAGCCGCCCAGGCCGCCCTGCGCCGTTTTCGCGGACGTGGCATGTTGTGTGACGAAGTCGGCCTGGGTAAAACAATTGAGGCCGGCCTGGTCATCAAAGAGTACCGCCTGCGCCAGATGGCCGAACGCATCCTCATCCTGACCCCGCCCGGCCTGGTGCAGCAGTGGCGCGAGGAACTGGCGCAGAAATTTGGCCTGGATGACTTTGTGACCAACAGCGACGACGTGTTTCGCGCCGCCGGTGAAGAAGCCTGGCGCAAATTCCCCCACGTTATCGCCTCCATTGCCGCTGCCCGCCTGACGGGAACGCGGGAAATCATCACCAGCCTCACCTACGACCTGGTGGTTATAGACGAAGCCCATCACCTGAAAAACCGCAGCAGCGTCACCTGGAAATTTGTCAACGACCTGCAAAAACGGTTCATCCTCATGCTCACCGCCACCCCGGTAGAGAACCGGCTGGAAGAGCTATATAACCTGATAACCATTCTCAAGCCGGGGCAGCTCAAAACACCGCAAGAGTTTCGCCGCCAGTTTGTGGTCAAGGGGGATCCCCATTCACCCAAAAATCGCGGCCTGCTGCGGGAATTGATGGCCGATGTGATGATTCGCCACAGCCGGGGGCAGGTGAACGTGAAGCTGCCGCCGCGCCGGGCACACACCGTCCGCCTGGCCCTCTCGCCGCCAGAGCAAAAGCTGTATCAAGAGGTCAGCAACTTTGTGCGCCAGGTGTTGTCAGAAGGGCGGGACAGCGGTGCGCGCAAACTGACTCTGGGTATCTTGCAGCGCGAGATTGGCAGCAGCGCCACGGCCGTGGCCCGCACCCTGCACAAACTGGCCGCCCAGCCCGCCTGGAAAAGCCACAAAAGCCGCCTGCTCTCCCTGGCCGATGACGCCGTCGCCATGAGCGATTGGGCCAAAGCTGACGCTCTGCTCAAGATTCTCCATTCTGCCCGGCAAGATAAGGTACTCATTTTCACCCACTTCCAGGCTACGTTAGACGCGCTGGCCGAACGGCTCACGGCCGAGGATATTGCCTTCATCCCCTATCATGGCGGCCTCACCACCGCCCAAAAAGACGAAGCCATTCGCCGCTTTGAAAATGAGGGGCGGGTGCTGCTTTCCACGGAAGCAGCCGGGGAAGGGCGCAATTTGCAATTTTGCCATCTGATGGTCAACTTTGACCTGCCCTGGAACCCGCAGCGCATCGAACAGCGCGTCGGCCGTATTCACCGCGTGGGGCAGACGAAACAGGTGGAAATTTTCAACCTCTCCGCCGAGGGCACCATTGAAGATTACCTGTTGCACATCCTCGACCGCAAGCTGAATATGTTTGAACTGGTGATTGGCGAAATGGAAATGATTTTGGGCTACCTGACCCAGGAGCAAGACTTTGAAGAGATGCTGCTGGAAGTGTGGCTGCACAGCGCCGACCAGACCGCCCTGGAAACCAGCATGAATGAACTGGGCGACCGCCTGCTGGCGGCCCGCGAGACCATGCGCCGCGTGCAAGCCTTCGACGAAACGCTGTTTGGCGAAGATTTTGCGGCGTGACGAGTGATGCGTGACGAGTGATGCGTGACCGGAGGCAACCCCTCACGCATCACGTGTCACTCGTCACGCCAAGCCCCACAATATCCTGAAGAACCCATTTTCATATGAGCGATTTGGAGCAGTTTGTTTTGGATTATGTGCAGGAGGCCGGCGGGCTGGTAGAACCGCCGGCTTATGGCGTGTATGAGGCGCTGCTGCCGGAACCGGTGGCCCGGCGCTGGCGTATTCCTGCCTATTTGCAGCTTACCTTTGCCGAAACGGAACGGGGTGACGCGTTTCACCTGGGCTATAACCATCCATTGGTAGAACAGATGGTGCAGGAAGCACACGGCCGTACCGCCTCCGCCCGCCTCTACATCAACGACCTGCGCCTGGACAAAAGCGGTATTGATGATCTGGCCGTCAAAAGCTGGGTCATTTTGAACGGCCGTGCCCAACTGCAAAAACGCGCCACCAGCAGCCGCGTATGCCACACCTATATTCGCTTCAACTTCAAAGCTGCCATTCTCAGCGACGAGAAACAGGAACGGCTGGTCTCCGTTTTGATGGACGCCCACACTGGCAGCCGGGTAGCCAACGCCGGGTTAATAGAAAGCCGGGCCACGGCCGTCGCCCCCGACGTCACCCTCGCCTCCCTGCCCGCCGCCCCCCTGCGCTGGCAGCGCCAAAAAGATGGCCCGCCCCTGAAAGCGCCGCTGGCCGAAACCACCTTGCAGGCGTTGTTAGAGCAGGCGCAAACCGCCATTTTACAGGAAATGCAGGCCGACCTGGCTGCGCTGCAAAAGCGCGTCTCCCGCTTCCACCTGCTCGACGAAGCCCGCCTGACCGACTATTACAATTCCCTGGAAAAAGATTTACGCGCCCGCCTGCAAACCGCTTCTGCTGATCGCCAGCCTGGTTTGCAGGATAAATTAACGGCCGTGCAAACCGAACGCCGCCACAAACTGGCCGACCTGGCCGAACGATACCAGGTGCAAATCAACCTGACCCTGCTCAACCTGTTGGTCATCCAGCAGCCCAAGATCATCCAGCCGGTGGAGATTGCCAACCGTAGTACCCGCATCAGCGTCTACGCCGTATATGACCCGCTGCTGCGCCAGCTAGAGCCGCTGCACTGCCAGGTGTGTGGGCAGCCCGGCCACCGGCTGTACCTGTGCCACAATGGGCACCTGGCCCACGAGGAGTGCCTGGCCCCCGCCTGTATTGATTGCAAACGGGTCTTCTGTGGCGACTGCGCCCACGAAGTAGATGAATGTGCCGTCTGCCGCCAACCGCTGTGCCGCCACAGCCAGATGATCTGCCCCACCTGCGGCCGCCACACCTGCCAGGCGCACCGGGAATTGTGCCATGCCAACGACGGCCGTCCCGTCGCCCTGACCGTACCCACCGTAGCGGCGCCAGCCGCCCCACCCCCGGTTGCCAAAACGCCTGCGCCCGCGCCTGCTGCCCCCAAAGGCAAAACCCCACCGGCAAAAACCAAACCAAAAGTAATACCGGCGCCCCCAAAGCCACAATTGCCCAAAGGCACGCCCAAACCGGTGCGCATGGAGGTGATTTTGCATCACAACGCCGTGGCCGCTTACCTGCTGGGCAAACGAGATCGGGAGATTGCCACCCGCGTCTGGGAATTGGTCCCGGAAGAAGGGGGAATTCTGCGCAATTGCACCTGTGAAAAGGGGGCGGCCTGCCGGGCAGATGGCATGATATTACGGCCGTTTGAAGTCCGCTTCATCGAAAAGCAAATGAAGGACGAGCTGGCTGCCTTCGCTGCCGAGTATTACCTGCCATTGTCCAAAATCCATTATAATCGCCTCTCTTCGCTGAACGGGCAGCCGTATGGCGTGGGCCGGTTTGAACTATTCGGCCTCTGGAAAAACGAAGAGGCGTTGGCCGAAGCCCGCGCCGCCTTTGCCCGACTTTGAAAAATAAAAACGATGGTTAGTGGCTGGTACAAGCCACCAACCACTATTTCCAGGACAGAATATGGCCAAGACACGAAAAAGAAGAAAAAGCCAGCCGGTAAGCAAACGGCCGATCCCCAGCGTTATGCGCGAAGTGGCCGCGGCGATGGAACTGTTTGAAAACGGCGAAGTGGAGGCGGCTCAAGACCAGCTACGCAAGCTCTCTCGCCAATATCCACGCAGCGTCCCCGTGCTGTATGCCTTGCTCGAAGTGACCCAGAAGACACAGGATTGGCGTCTATTTGCCCTGACGGCGGAGCAATTGCTGCCACTGGAACGCGGCCAGGATCGGGCCGAGACGTTGAACAATCTGATCTTTGCCCACACGCACTTGAACTATGGGGCCATCGCCTGGCAATACGCCCAGGAATTGATAACCCGTCATCCCCATTACGAACACATCAATAAAACCATCGCTTTTAAGGAAGCCGTTGAACCCGTCCTGTGGCGGGAAATTGAAGAAACGATGGGCGACAGCCCGTTTACGCCAGAGGAAAAAATGGAACTCAGGGTTTTGCATGACCGGGTTCGTTTCCTGACCGAATCAGGGCGCGCGGCGGAAGCTATACACGCCGCCAACACCTTTCTGGCAAAAATGCCAGACGTAAAGCCCGTTCTCAACAACCTGAGCCTGGCCCATTTCACCGAAGGGAATGTGGCGCAGGCCATTGCCACAGCCCAAAAAGTCATTGACCAGGACCCGGATAATTTCCATGCTCTGGGGAACCTGGTGCGTTTCTGCTTTTTAACAGCCCAATTTGACCAGGCGCAGGTTTATGCGTCACGGTTACAGCAAGTCAATAGCGATAATCCCGATCTGGCGGCCAAACAGGCCGAAGCCTTCTCCTACCTGGGCGACGATGCGAATGTGTGGGCCGCCTATGAACGGGCCAAAGCCAACGGCGTGGAAGATAATCCGCTGCTTTTGCATCTGGCAGCCGCGGCAGCTTACCGCCTGGGAGATGAAAAAAGCGCCTGGTCGTTGTGGCGGCAGGCAGTGAAACAGTTCCCTAACTTTGACATGGCTCAGGCGTGTCTGGTGGAAAAACGACGACCGACAGGGGAGCGGAATGTGCCCTGGTATTGGCCGTTTGGCTACTGGTTTCCCCAAGATTTTGGTCAACTATTGGAAAAGTATCTGGGGCAAGCCACCCGTTTGGGTGATAGAGAGATATTACAGGCAATGAACAGGTTGCTGGCGGAACGGCCGTACCTGCTCCAACTCTTTCCCCACATCCTGGAACGTGGCGACCGGGCTGCCCGCGAATTTGTCTTGAATTTCATTCGCACGGCCAAAACGCCGGAACTACTGCAAATCCTGTATGACTTTGGTCAAAGCCCGCATGGCGCCGATGACCTGCGCATGGAGGCCATGAAGTACATCAGCCATAATTACCCGGAATTGCTGCCGGAAAACAGGCATGTTTTCATGTGGCTTCAAGGGCAGCAACGGGAACTATTTATGATGGGCTTTGAGATTACCGGCGATCCAGAAGAAGTTGCCGGCATTCCCCAAAAGATTCTGGATAAACACGAAACTGCCTACGACTTACTCTTGCGCAGAGAATCAGCGGCAGCCGAAGCATTGTTGCACGAAATCATCGCCGCCGCCCCTGATTTTCGCAGCGCCTATACCCAGTTAGCCGCCGCCTATGAACAGCAGGGGCGCACCCAGGAAGCGCGGACATTGGTGGAAGAGACCCATACCCGTTTCCCTGACTATTTCTTTGCCAGCGCCAACCTGGCCGTTATGCTGGCGCGAGAAGGGCGGATTGAAGAGCAAAGGATTTGTTAGAGCCGCTCTTGCGGCGGCAAAAACTGCACATCAGCGAGTTTAAGGCTTTAGCCCGCGCCGAAATAGAAATTGCTCTGGCCGATAACCGGCCCGAAGTCGCTCGCAACTGGCTGGATATGTGGCGGCATGTGGACAAGGGCAACCCGGAGATCCGGCAATGGCAAAATCGTATTGATGGGCCAGAGTCGTTACTCGCCGGATTTCAAAACCTGATAAAACAGCGTCGCAAGAAATGAAAACCATGAAATTCCGCCAGGTGGTGGCGGAATTTCATGGTTTATAACGAGCGATAGGCTTGCAGAAAACGGCCGTACACCCCCTGCAAATACGGCCGTACCCGCGCAATGGGTTCGTGGGCGCTACCCATCAGTTCATCTTCTGGCAGCGTATTGATTTTCTGCCAGACATACGGGTTGGGCATCTCCGCAAACCATTCGGCAAAAAGGGCAAACCAGTTCACCAGCACATACAGGCAGCGCGCCGCCGAGATGGCCTGCCGCACCGCCCGCCCCTGGAACGTTGGCCCCAGGCGCGCCCGCATCCCAATCAGGTAGCTGTCTACCATCGTCTCTTCAGACAACGGCCAAAACGGCCGTACCCCCATGTTACAGCGATCCCCATCCGCATACAGCAGTTCAAACTGCTCCAGAAAATTGACCAGATCACAAATCCCCGGCCCAATGGCCGCCTTTTGCCAGTCCAGCAAATAGACATCGTCAAACAGCGACAACTGCCAGTGGTAGGAGTGGGGCGCGCCATGCAGCAGCGTCGGTGGTAGCTGGCGCAGTGGCTCTAACATTGGCGCCGGGTCGTCCAGCAAATCAGCTGCCGCCGCCAGATGGCTTTCACCCAATATGCCGGGCCAGCCACCCAGGGCCCGCATCACCGCCACCCCATTGGCCGCTTTCAGCAGCAGCGGCGCCAGTTGCCCGGCATGTTGCAGCGCATGGTCAGAGAGCATGGCCGCCGGTCCCTGGTCAAAATAAATGGCCTGTTCCTGGCGCAGTTCTTCCCAGGTGTAAGGCGCGCCGCCCAAGAAGTGGGGTATCCCTGCCTGCTCCAGCGCATCTTCCTGGTTCCAAAACGTGGAATGGTAATCGGCCAGCCGGGTAATGATAGCCTCCACATCTTCCAGGCCCCACCGCTCCGGCGAAATGTCGTTGGGCACATCGGCCAGCACCAGCCAGCCAATTTCGGTGTCGTCCGGCGGATGAATGAAGTAACAGGGGGGCGCCAGGCGGGGTAGTTTGGGGGCCAGGTGCTGGTAAAACTGCACTTCCAGCGGTGTGGTGCGTTTGCCAATGACGGTAATGGGGTCGGAGTGGCCTTCCAGCGCCAACAGGTAGCGGCTGACACGGCCGTGATGCGAGGGAAAACGCAGCGGTTTACTGGACACGGCCGTGACTACCACATCCGCCTCACTCAGCCGTTCCCGCAGCAAAACCGACCACGCCAGCGGGTCCCGTTTCTGCAATTGCGTCGCTACCATCCGTGATTCCTTCATTGCCCGGCGATTGTAATGAGAATTGTGTGGGCTGGCAAGATTCAAGATGTAATTGGGTAATTGAGTAATTGGGTAATTACCGGCAATTACTCAATTACCCAAATTACGCAATTACTGGTATCAGTTCGGGAACAATTTGGTGACAACGGGCGTTTTACTGTCATCAACCCGGGTACAGTATCTCAATCCAAAACAAATTCCTGACACAAGGAGAAGATATGATGAACGCCAAA